>NZ_JFCC01000005.1:0-125897 GCF_000582925.1 Acinetobacter sp. 1294596
AAAGTAGGTAAAATTTACATTAAAATAAATGAAGCATTGATATTAAAGTAGTTATAAGTATGTCTAAATTTATATCCCAGAAGAATGATTATATAAGTATATTGAAGTCACACTTATGAATACCTAACTCAAATGCTTTAAATAAAACTCATCCTTAGTTATAACAAAACTTATTACTAGCTCCCTTATAGTGAAGATGTTCGTTTGATAACGACCAACCTGAAACCAACTCAATATTTGTTATGAGGTGTGAAATGGCTAATCAAGATAATAAACGCGACAATAACCAGCGCCAGCAACAGGGCAGCAATAATCAGCAACAGCAAAGTGGCAGTAATAATCAGAAACAGCAAGGTGGTGGCGGCCAAAATAGTCGTCAGCAAAGTCAACAAAGTGGCAATAACAGCTCAGGACGCGGCTTTGCTAGTATGGATGCAGATAAACAGCGCGAAATCGCTAGTAAAGGTGGTAAAGCAGCCCATGAAAGTGGTAATGCACATGAGTTTACCTCAGAGGAAGCTCGTGAAGCAGGCTCACAAAGCCACAAAAATGATAGATAATTATCAAGGACTTTAATTTTATTAAGAAGTCTTTAGATAATTTTCTAAAAGGAAAGGGTTGCTTGGAGCAACCCTTTCCTTGTACTTCTGATATATAATTTGGTATGAATCGGATGAGGGTGTCAGATCTTGGCGTGAGTTCCATATTTATCGATCATGATTGAACTTGCTTCATTTAAGCCAATTACTTCACAGGAAGTACCGCGCTCGGTAAATTTTTTGATAACGGAATCCAGCATAGCTACAGAGGTTACATCCCAAATATGGGAATGGGTAAGATCAATAATTACTTTTTCCACCTGTTCATTAAAATTAAAACTCTGGTAAAAACGTTCGGATGAACTGAAAAAGATCTGTCCCACCAAGCTGTAAATTCGGACACCTTCCTTCAAAGCAGATTCAACTCGAATATCATTTTCCAGTTTGTTGGCTAAAAACAGTGCAGAGAGCAACACACCAGTCAGTACGCCCAAAGCCAAGTTATGAGTGGCAACTACGACCACCACAGTTGCGATCATTACACTGTTGCTACTCTTCGGGTTTTTATGAAACTGTATGACTGATTGCCAGTTAAATGTGCTAATTGAAACCATAATCATGACTGCCACTAAAGCTGCCATTGGTATCAACTTAAGCCAGTCACTGATAAATACCACCAGAATTAAAAGAAATATCCCTGCACAGAAAGTCGATAAACGTTGTCGACCGCCAGATTTCACATTAATCATTGACTGTCCAATCATGGCACAGCCAGCCATACCCCCCATAAAGCCGGTAACAATATTTGCAATACCTTGTCCTTTACATTCTTGATGCTTATCACTTGAAGTATCAGTCATTTCATCCACAATACTGGCGGTCATCATTGACTCTAAAAGGCCTACTGCAGCCAGAGCAATAGAATAAGGCAAAATAATTCTGAGCGTTTCAAAGTTAAGCGGAATGTCTGGTATAAGAAATACGGGCAGACTATCAGGTAAAGTACCCATATCGCCTACAGTACGTATATCACTATTCAACCAGATTGAAAGCAGGCTAATCACGACAATACACACCAACGGGGAAGGTAACCAGCTGCCAAGTCTTGGAACATAGGGAAATAGATAGATAATACTAAGGCCTACAGCAACAAATAGATAAACCTGCCAGCTGACATTGATGAGTTCAGGTAATTGAGCCATAAAAATTAAAATGGCGAGGGCATTTACAAATCCAATCACCACAGATTTAGATACAAAACGCATCAGCTTGGCCAGTTTGAGGTAACCAGCCAGTATCTGGATGATGCCAGTCAGTATGGTAGCCGCAAGTAGATACTGTAATCCATGCTCTTTAACCAGAGTAACCATAACTAAAGCCATAGCTCCAGTTGCAGCTGAAATCATGGCAGGTCTGCCCCCTACAATGGCAATTACTACTGCCATAGAAAATGAAGCATATAAACCGACTTGCGGATCGACTCCGGCAATAATTGAAAAGGCAATTGCCTCGGGAATAAGTGCCAGACCTACTACCAGTCCAGCCAGCACATCAGCACGAATGTTTGAAAACCACTGTTCACGGAAAGAAGACAACATAAAGAAAGCCCGTATTTTTATTGGAACAGGCGAGTGAGGTGACAATATTGTGAAAAAGACATAATTACGCCACACCACTAACCTTTAATATAGCAATGAGAAATTACTTCTAGGAAATGAGTAATCAGGGTGGCGTAAGAAACATAGAAAATAGTAAGAAGGTTTAGATTATAGGGCACCGAGAATAACACGTTTCAAGTTCTTAGAAAATTGGTGCTGATCTTATCGGCCATAGTGTTAAAAGAAATTCAGTTTTAAAATGCATGAAGCATTACGCTTTTGATAAAATTACATCAAGATTTTTTGATAACAACTAAAGATAAGAGATATGAAAACAGTTATAACGGTAATCGCAGCAGTTACAGTCGTCTCGGTAGGCTATATAACCTATCATAGTATCCAGCAAAAACGTCAGCAGGAGATCAAGCAGGTCATCCAGGAAGCACAGAGCTCTTTAGAGCAGGCTCAGCACAACCCGCATCATCTCGAACGGAGTACTTTCCCGGCGCTTGATACTGCAGGGAAATCCGTTCAGACTGAAAAAATGTAGAGATTTTTATACTTTTTTGGGGTTAACGGGAGAGAAAATAAAAAACTTGCAAGTTTATTTAAAATTAAGCGCCTGATTTTAAATATTTTAAAAATAGTAAGTGTTCCAAATTAATCTAAGAAGATTAAACCTGATAATCAAAAATAAAATCAGTGTGTTATAATCTGGCCGAAAAAATTTAGCGGGTGGATTTAAGTTCACACTTTTTTCTACAGGTTAGATGAAAAAGCTGCATAAGATGATGCAGCTTTTTTGTTTGCCTCGCCTATTAGTGGCACTCATCAAGTGTTTAGTAAGTTTGGGCTCAGGTGCAGCTTGAAGATGGGAAGTAATTAGGATGGCATAGGTCTTGCTGTTTTATCCAGAATTACTTGCACAATATCTGATTTTGATGCATTTAAATTTTATAGCAGTGTGGTGATTTGAGGCTTTTCAGGCCGAGGATTCAATCGCAAAGATCTTAATTCTCAGGGGCGATGTAATGACAACTCCCAATACCTCAGCCGGTATGCTTGAGCGCTTGTTCAAGCTCAGCGAAAATAAAACCAGTTTTAGAACAGAAGTTCTAGCAGGTGTAACCACATTCTTGACAATGTGTTACATCATTATTGTTAATCCAATGATTTTATCCGAAACCGGAATGGATCATGGAGCTGTCTTTGTCGCAACCTGTCTTGCAGCCGCAATTGGCTGTCTGGTTATGGGAATTGTGGCCAATTATCCAATTGCCCTTGCACCAGGTATGGGACTAAATGCCTATTTTACTTATTCAGTGTGTTTAGGGATGGGGGTGCCTTGGCAAACGGCACTAGCTGCGGTATTTGTTTCAGGTCTGGTATTTATTGCTATCAGTATGTTCAAAATCCGTGAGGCAATCGTTAATGCCATTCCCATGTCATTAAAACTGGCGATTGGCGGCGGTATTGGGCTGTTTTTAGCCTTGGTCGCGCTCAAGAATGCCGGCATTATTGTAGATAATCCGGCTACTTTGGTAGGGCTGGGCGATATCAAACAGCCAACAGTTTTACTGGCCCTGTTAGGTTTCTTTCTTATTGTCATCATGCATCATTTTAAGGTCCGTGGTGCAATCATTCTCAGTATTCTGGTCGTAACTGCAATTGCAACTGCTTTAGGCCTGAATGAATTTAAAGGCATAGTAGGTGCTGTGCCATCATTGGCTCCAACATTGTTACAAATGGACTTTGAGGGCCTGTTTACGGCCAGTCTGGTAGGGGTGATTTTTGTATTCTTCCTGGTTGACCTGTTTGACTCTACCGGTACTCTTGTAGGGGTTTCTCATCGTGCTGGCCTGCTTAAAGATGGCAAGTTACCACGCTTGAAGAAAGCATTATTTGCTGACTCTACTGCCATTGTAGCTGGGGCCGCACTAGGCACTTCATCTACTACGCCTTATATTGAATCTGCATCGGGTGTGGCTGCAGGCGGCCGTACTGGCTTAACTGCTGTTGTCGTCGGTTTCATGTTTCTGGCGTGTTTGTTCCTGGCACCGTTAGCCCAGTCTGTACCGGGTTTCGCGACAGCACCGGCTTTACTGTTTGTTGGGGTATTAATGATCCAGGGTATTACCCATATTGAATGGGATGATATTACTGAAGCGGTTCCTGCTTTCCTGACTATCGTTTTCATGCCTTTTACCTATTCAATTGCTGATGGTATTGCTATGGGCTTTATCAGCTATGCACTGGTGAAGCTTTTTACAGGCAAAGCAAGTACGGTTCCTTACATGGTATGGATCATTGCCGTGTTATGGGTAATCAAATTTGTTGCTTTTGGTGGCTAATTTTTATACATCATTCAGGGTGTAAACGGAAGTTTGCACCCTTTTTATTTATTGCGAATTCCAAGGAGAGACCATGAGTCATACTGAACTCATTCGTGCTTTACCTAAAGCTGAACTGCATGTACATATTGAAGGGACGTTTGAGCCTGAACTCATGTTTGAAATTGCACAGCGTAATCAGATTGATATTCCTTATAAGTCTGTAGAAGAGGTAAGACAGGCATATAATTTTCATAACCTGCAGTCATTTCTTGATATTTATTATGCAGGGGCAAATGTACTCATTCATGAAGAAGATTTCTATGACCTGGCTTGGGCATATTTTAAAAAATGTGCTGAAGATCATGTAGTACACACTGAAATATTCTTTGACCCGCAAACTCATACAGATCGTGGCATAGCATTTGAAACAGTTCTGAATGGTTTGCAACGTGCCTGTAATGATGCAAAAACAAAATTGGGTATCAGCTCATACCTTATTATGTGCTTTTTACGCCATTTAAGTGAAGAAGCAGCATTGAAAACTCTGGAGCAGGCACTTCCTTATAAGAATCAGATTATTGCAGTAGGCCTGGATTCAAGTGAAGTCGGCCATCCACCAGCCAAATTTACCCGGGTTTTTGCCAAAGCCCGCGAAGCAGGCTTTTTGGTGGTTGCACATGCGGGTGAAGAAGGTCCACCAGAATATGTTTGGGAGGCTTTAGACCTGTTAAAGGTTAACCGGATTGATCATGGTGTGCGTTCTGAGGAAGATCCGGTACTCATGCAGCGGCTGATTCAGGAAAAAATGCCTCTTACAGTTTGTCCGCTGAGTAATCTGAAACTTTGTGTAGTGGATGATATGCAGCAGCATAATATCCACCGACTGTTACAGCAGGGCGTTAAAGTAACAGTAAATTCAGATGATCCATCTTATTTTGGTGGTTATATGAATGATAATTTCTTTGCTATTCAAAAAGCGCTAAATTTGTCTGAAGCTGAACTTAAACAGTTAGCGATTAATTCTTTTGAGGCAGCTTTTATAGACAATACTGAAAAGCAATCATGGATTAAGAAAATTCAAGCTCTGTAATCAATTAAAATGAAATCAATAGGTTTACTCTATGTAGGCCTGTTGATTTATTGTTATAAAAAGTAAGCTGAAAAAAATAGTGATAAAAGCCTTATATGATCAGGAAACAAATGTGCAATTTAACTGATCAATATTATTTATTATGCCTGATTATCTTATTTTTACAGATTTAGATGGAACACTATTAGGCCACGATACTTATACTTATACGGAAAATCTGGAGCTAATCAGACAGCTTAAAAGATGTTACCCTATTATTTTATGCAGCAGTAAAACCGCATTAGAAATTAAAAATTTACAAAAAAAATTAGGTCTAGTAGATATGCCGTTTGTTGCAGAAAACGGGGCATATATATTTTTTAATTCTTTCTATCAGTTTCAGAGTCCGGTCAGGCAGGCAGCCATTACTGAAGCATTACACCAACTCCGTATACAGTACCATTTGAATTTTCAGCTTTTTAGTGAACATACATCCCAGCAGATTGCTGAGTTAACCGGATTAAGCTTAGCTAAATCATGTCAAGCCCTACAACGGTTTTATAGTGAAGTGATTATCTGGGGTAGCAATCCACAATATGAGCAGCAAATTATTGCCCGGCACTTGGCCAAAAACTTGCATATAGTACATGGCGGGCGCTTCAGTCATGTATTGAGTACAGCATGTGATAAATCTATAGCAGTACGCTGGCTACAGCAATTTTATCCAGCTGAAGCTGTCCGGATTGGCTTGGGAGACAGTGAGAATGATATTGATATGCTAAAAGCCTGTGAGCATGCTGTGGTTGTAAAGCGTCCTTATAAACCGGTCCTTCAATTTGCGCATAATTCTGTCTACTACTCTCAGAAAATGGCTCCAGCAGGCTGGAAAGAAGGTCTTGAATACTTTTTAGAACAATAAATGGAGAGAAAATAATGGTCGATTTTGCACAAGAAGGTATGATTACGACGATTCATGATCTAAAGCAGCGCCAGCTGGAAGATTATGAAAATGAATTGCGTGAATTTACTAAATATAGACCGGTTACCTTAGTTTTACCTTCACTTTATTCTGAGCTGGAAAGGCCTGCACTTACTAAAATTGTGCAGGAATTGAAAGAAGCTGATTATATCCAGCAGATTATCATTGGACTGGATCAAGCTAATCCTGAACAATTTAAGCATGCCAAGGAGTTTTTTTCCGAGCTACCTCAGCCGCATACTATTTTATGGAACGACGGACCGCGTTTACAGAAAATCCATCAGCATCTTGAAGAATTAAAAGTTGCACCTTCGCAACGTGGAAAAGGCCGTAACGTCTGGTACTGTGCTGGCTATGCACTAGCTGAAAGTAACAGTAAGGTCGTGGCACTCCATGACTGTGATATCAGTACATATCAGCGTGATATGCTGGTGCGGTTAATTTATCCTATGGTTCATCCACAGTTTAATTTCCAGTTCTCTAAAGGATATTATGCCCGCGTAGCTGAGCATAAAATGAATGGCAGGGTATCCCGCCTGCTGGTTTCTCCACTCTTACTTGCACTCAAGAAAGTCTTTGGCCCACTGGATTATCTGCTTTATCTTTCAGCCTTCCGTTATCCACTTTCAGGCGAAATGGCAATTCATCTGGATGCATTACGTGATTTAAAAGTTTCAGGTGACTGGGGGCTGGAAATTGGAGTTCTTTCTGAAATCTATCGTAATTATTCTACCAAACGGATCTGTCAGGTAGATATTGCTGACCGCTATGAACATAAGCATCAAAATGTAGTGAATTCAAATGGAGAGGGTGGCTTGAAGCGTATGAGCCGTGATATTGCTCTAGCACTTTTTCGTAAACTTGCCACGCTGGGCGTTCCAGTTAGCCTAGATAATATCCGGATTCTTCGTGCAACTTATTATCGAAATGCTTTAGATATGATTGATCACTATTATTATGATGCAATAACCAATGGTTTACATTATGACCGGCATAGTGAAGAAAATACGGTTGAACTTTTTGCCCAGAGTATTGTTGAGGCGGGAGAGCAGTTTATGAATTTTCCGAATCAGCAGTCGTTTATTCCAAGCTGGAACCGTGTACATTCAGCTTGTCCAAGTATTTATAAGGATATTAAACAGGCAGTAGCGCTCGATAATATGTGATTTGAAGATTCTTTAGGCAGTTATTTACATTTAACAGTGTTGAGATACTTCATAATCTTTAAAATTGGTCCAAAATTTATATATACACTGATAAAGGATAAACATGAAGAAATCTATATATGTACTGGCACCTTTAGCCTTAATTTTATCGGCGTGTACAACTTCAGGAATAGAGCAATCGGCCAATACCATCACAACTACACAGCAATTAGGAGCAGCTGCCATTAAAGTGGCAGTAAATGCAAAATGTAATACTGAACTAAACAACCAGCCCGCTTGGCAAAATATAACTAAGGTAATGACAGCTGAGCAGAAACAGGCAGTTCAGGCCGATATTTGTGGTTGTGTGAGTGATAAAGCTCCACAAAATATAACAACTGTGGATCTGGCTACAGCAGCGATTGATCCGGCTGCACGTACCACCATCATAACCAATGCAGTCACTAAAACAATTAATGCATGTGTAGCAGAAGTTTTAAATTAAGTTTTTTCAGTATTGAGCAGGATGATACAATCAGCCTGCTTTTTTATGAGTAAATAGTTTGATGAAAATCGCAGGTGTAGATGAAGCAGGGCGTGGACCATTGGTAGGTGCTGTCGTGGCAGCTGCAGTCATTCTCGATCCAGCTCGTCCAATCGAAGGTTTGAATGATTCCAAAAAACTGACAGAAAAAAAACGTGAAAAGCTTTTTGTCGAAATTCAGGAAAAAGCTTTGGCTTGGTACATTGCAGAAGCAAGTGCTACTGAAATTGATGAAATAAATATCTTGCAGGCTTCATTACTGGCAATGCGCCGTGCTGTGGAAGGCTTATCAATTCAACCGGATAAAGTGCTGGTCGATGGTAATAAGGAACCTGCTGGCCTACAGATGAGCTGTGAAGCTGTAGTAGGAGGGGATGCTTTATACCAGGAAATTTCGGCCGCAAGTATTCTGGCTAAAGTAGCACGTGACCGGCAAATGGTCTTACTAGATCAACGTTACCCACATTACGGTTTTGCCAAACATAAAGGTTATCCGACCAAAGCTCATTTTGAGGCAATTGGTATACATGGTGTAATTGATGAGCATCGGCGTAGCTATGCGCCGGTTAAGAAGGTCTTGGCTTTGTTAAATGAGTAATAATTTTATCTAATTTCTTAATCACCTTAAAATATTAAAGCGGCCAATAAAGCCGCTTTACTAATCAAGAATGGCCATCTGCTATCGATTAAAATCATTTTGTGAATAATTCTCATCTTCGAAAGAAGGCTGATAGTCTTGGTCGAGGTGTTGAAGATGTTCATGCATCGCACGTTCATGCTGAATACGTTGGTAAATCTCTTCCCGGTGAACAGATACTTCTTTTGGAGCATTGACACCAATACGGACCTGGTTGCCCTTTACTCCAAGTACAGTAACACTGACTTGGTCCCCAATCATTAATGTTTCTCCGACGCGACGGGTCAGAATCAGCATGTTTATCTCCTTGCTAAACGCTAAACCTGCAAAAGCTCTAATCAAAAAAGCGAAAAGTCACAACCTTGGTATCAGAGAAAATTTTAACAGGATTATATGACAAATTAGGTAGCTGAATAAATTCTACTAAAATTTTCCAATAACCTTAATCGGTAATATAACAGAGCCACTATAGAAAAAACTATAGTGGCTTTGATTTTTTATTCTTATTCTCTGAAAGAACAGTATAACTATTGTTCTTTCAGAAAAGGCACTTAAGCGCGAACGCTGGATTCACCATGCTCGCGGTCTAGACCAAACGTAGTGTGTAAAGAGCGTACAGCCAGCTCCAGATAATTCTCTTCAATGATGACAGAGATCTTAATTTCAGATGTAGAAATCATCAGAATATTGATGCCTTCTTCAGCCAGACCAGTAAACATTTTGCTTGCTACGCCTGCGTGGGAACGCATGCCAACACCGACAATAGAAACTTTGACGATATCATCACGAGTTGCAACTTCACGCGCACCAATCGCTTTAGCTGTTTCTTCAAGAATAGCTTTTGCTTTAGCCAGCTCACCACGGTTAACAGTGAAGGTGAAATCCGTAGTTCCATCTTCTTCAACATTCTGGATAATCATGTCGACTTCGATATTGGCTGCACCAATCGGAGACAGAATTTTAGATGCAATACCCGGCTCGTCAGGAACTCCTAAAATAGTCAGTTTTGCTTCGTCACGGTTAAACGCGATACCTGAGATGATTGGCTGTTCCATGTTATCTTCCGCTTCTGTAGTGATGAGTGTGCCCACGTTCTTTTTGAATTCTTCGTCAAATGCGCCGTCTTCGTCATTGTCAAAACTTGATAATACGCGCAAAGGAACCTGATATTTACCTGCAAATTCTACAGAGCGGATTT
Organism: Acinetobacter sp. 1294596; assembly: GCF_000582925.1. Taxonomy (NCBI): domain Bacteria; kingdom Pseudomonadati; phylum Pseudomonadota; class Gammaproteobacteria; order Moraxellales; family Moraxellaceae; genus Acinetobacter; species Acinetobacter sp. 1294596. The sequence goes on from NZ_JFCC01000005.1 coordinate 10,043, forward strand.
GCAGTACTTTTGAACCAAGAGAGGCCATTTCCAGCATTTCTTCAAAAGAAATACGATCAATTTTTTTAGCTTTTGGAGCAACACGGGGATCAGTGGTATAGACACCATCAACATCGGTGTAAATCTGGCATTCATCTGCTTTTAGTGCTGCAGCAAGTGCTACACCAGTTGTATCTGAGCCGCCACGACCAAGCGTTGTGGTATTGCCCAGTTCGTCTACACCCTGAAAGCCGGCAACTACGATCACACGACCTGCATCGAGGTGTTGGGTCATAACGTCAGTGTCAATTGATTCGATACGTGCCTTGGTGAATGCGCTATCGGTTTTAATGCCAACCTGGCGTCCGGTCAATGATTTAGCGTCAACGCCAATAGAGTTCAGCGCCATTGCTAACATGGAAATCGTTACCTGTTCACCCGTAGAAACCATCTGGTCAAGTTCGCGTGGGTCAGGATTTTCGGTAATGGCTTTCGCGAGAGCAAGTAAGCGGTTGGTTTCACCACTCATTGCTGACACTACTACCACTACCTTGTGGCCGTGCTCATGCCAGCGCTTCACACGACGAGCAACATTTAAAATGCGCTCGGGGGTACCCATAGAAGTACCGCCATATTTTTGAACGATTAATGCCATAGTTGTTCCATATAAGCCATGACCCCGATTTCACCGATCAGGGTCAGTTACACAAAAAGTGAAGTTTATTTTGCTTCAAGCCAAGCAGTTAAATCTGCCATGACCTGTTCAAACTTCTCGTTAAGTGGCGCGCCACCTTGTGCCAAGTCAGGTTTACCTCCACCTTTGCCACCGAGTTCAGTTGCAAGATGTTTAATGATGTCACCTGCCTTGATAGATGAAGTGAAGTCTTTTGCTACAGATGCAATCAGGCTGACTTTGTCGCCGTCTACACCTGCAAGTACAATCACTGCATGGTCTAGTTTAGACTTGGTACTGTCGTGCAGGTTACGAAGAGATTTCGCATCCATACCCTGAACAGTGGTGATCAGTGTAGAACGCCCCGCCACAGTCTGAACTTGGCTTAAAAGTTCAGCTGCCTGGAAGTTTGCCAACTTTTGGTTGAGCTGTTCAATCTGCTTCTGTAATGCGGATACATTTTCAACCGCAGTTTGAACACGCTCTACAGTTTGATCTTTTTGTGCTTTTAACAAGCTGTTAATCTGATGAATATCAGAATCTGCCTTTTGAACCAGCTCAAGCGCTTTCGTACCTGTCACTGCTTCAATACGTCGAATACCTGCGGCCACACCACTTTCAGAAGTGATTTTAAATAGACCAATATCACCTGTACGTTTAACATGAATACCACCACAGAGCTCAACTGAGAAGTTTTTCTCTTCAATAATCGAACCCATAGATAACACACGTACTTCACTGCCATATTTCTCGCCAAACAGCATCATTGCACCTTTGGTTTTGGCAGTTTCAATATCCAGCAGTTCGGTAGTCACAGCAGTATTTGCAATAACCTCAGCATTAACAAGACGTTCGATTTGTTGAAGCTGCTCGAAAGTGACAGGCTGGTCATTGGCAAAGTCAAAACGCAAAATGTCGGAAGCAACCAGAGAGCCTTTTTGCTGTACATGCGAACCCAGAATCTGGCGAAGCGCAGCATGCAACAAATGTGTTGCTGAGTGATTACGCGCAGTTGCTGCACGAAGTTCTGCTTTCACGGTTGCTTCTACATTTTGAGTAACTTTTAGGTTACCCATCGTCACGATGCCCTGGTGAACAAAAGCATTGCCAGATTTTTTAGTGTCCTGAACTTCAAAAATACCTGTTTCATTTTTGAAGATACCTGTATCACCAATCTGGCCGCCACTTTCTGCATAAAATGGCGTCTGGTTTAATACGATTAAAGCTTCGTCACCTTCAGTGACTTCATCGACTAGAGTCCCATCTTTATAGATGGCAATAATCTGACCCTGACCTTCAATAGCATCATAGCCACTGAACTCGGTTTCATCTTCAACTTTAACAATGCTGTTATAGTCCACTGCAAACTTGCCTGCTTCACGCGCACGTTGACGCTGGGCAGCCATTTCTTTTTCAAAACCTGCCTCATCAATACTCAAGTCACGTTCACGTGCGATATCCGCTGTCAAGTCAACCGGGAAGCCATAAGTATCGTAAAGTTTAAATACAATTTCACCTGGAATTATTGAGCCTTTTAGCTGAGTCAATTCACCTTCAAGAAGTTTTAAACCTTGCTCGAGTGTTTTTGCAAATTGCTCTTCTTCTTTGATCAGTGCAGCTTCGATACGTGCTTTATTGGCTTCAAGTTCCGGATAAGCTGTACCCATTACTTCAATTAGCGGCTGTAGCATTTTATAGAAGAATGTACCTGTTGCGCCGAGTTTGTTTCCATGACGTACAGCACGACGGATAATACGGCGAAGAACATAACCACGGCCTTCATTAGACGGGTTAACACCGTCAGCAATCAGGAAACAGCAAGAGCGGGCATGATCTGCAACTACTTTTAAAGAAGCCGGGTAATGAACAGGCGTATTTTTTTCTTTAGCTTCGGCTTCAAGTGAAGCGGTATCTACACCAATAATTTCGGCAGCAGCTTTAAGTAAGTGCTGAAACAGGTCAATTTCATAGTTTGAATTAACATGCTGTAAAACTGCGGAAATACGTTCGAGTCCCATACCGGTATCCACAGAAGGTGCCGGAAGTGCATGTAAAACTCCGTCAGCAGTACGGTTAAACTGCATGAAAACGTTGTTCCATATTTCAATAAAGCGATCACCATCTTCTTCAGGAGTGCCTGGCAGTCCGCCCCAAATATGGTCACCGTGGTCATAGAAAATTTCAGAACATGGACCACATGGACCTGTATCACCCATTGCCCAGAAATTATCCGAAGCGTATTTTTCACCTTTGTTATCACCAATACGGATAATGCGCTCGGCATCCAGACCAATTTCCTTGTTCCAGATATCAAAAGCTTCATCATCAGTATGATAAACCGTTGCATATAAACGGTCTTTAGGAAGTGCCAGCCATTGCTCGCTGGTTAAGAATTCCCAGGCAAACTTGATGGCATCACGCTTAAAATAATCACCAAAAGAAAAGTTACCCAGCATTTCAAAGAAAGTATGGTGGCGGGCTGTGTAGCCTACATTGTCGAGGTCATTATGTTTGCCGCCAGCACGTACACATTTCTGGCTAGAGACTGCTCGTACATAATCGCGTTTTTCCGCACCTAAAAAGCAGTCTTTAAACTGGTTCATGCCTGCGTTGGTGAAAAGCAGGGTAGGATCATTGGCGGGTACTAGTGAACTTGACGCGACACGTGTATGCCCTTGCGATTCAAAGTAACGCAAAAATGCTTCACGAATTTCAGCTGATGTCATAAAACGAGTACTCACAACCAAGTCACTCCTTAGTCTTAATTTGGTTAGGTACATCTAATTCTAAGGTCAAAAGGTGACAGCTTAGCGATTGATGTAAAGGTAAAACTTTAAAAAAACGCCAAATTATACCGGAAAATATAAGGGGCACCAACGCTTTTACCATCAAAATAGCGATAAAACCAGGATTATTCAAAAATGCTGTGTCCAAGTACAAGCTGGATGTTTTAACATAGGCATCGTTCTTTTACTGGGTAAAACAAGGATCTGTCATGCAGCGAGTGGCCATCAATGGTTTTGGACGTATCGGTCGAAATGTACTGCGTGCCTGGTTTGAAAACCCGAAAGCCTTTAATTTTGATATTGTAGCCATTAACGATATTGCTGATGTAGAAACTCTGGTTCATCTGTTCAGGTATGATACTACTCACGGCCGTTTTGCTGGGAATGTAGAAATATCACAGAAAAATGAACAGATTGTGCTAAATATTTCTGCCGGTACAAAAACACTTAATGTGCGTGTATTAAATATCGCGGAACCGGCAGCGCTTCCATGGCAGCAGCTTAATGTTGATGTTGTACTGGAATGTACCGGACTATTCCGTTCACGTGAGGCGGCTACCCGACATATTAAGGCTGGTGCGAAACGCGTTATTATAGGTGCTGCACCTTTTGACACGGTGGATGCTGCAATTGTATATGGGGTGAATCATCATGAAATCAAAGCCAGTGACCAGATTATCTCTAGCGTGTCTTGTACCACGCAGGCTTTAGTACCACTCGTCAAGATTATTGATGACGCATTTGGCATAGATACGGCCATGATGACCGAGATTCATGCCGTCACTGCAGACCAGACCGTACTGGATAAAGCTCATCGCGATCTGCGTCGTGCCCGGGCATCAGGTCAGAATATTATTCCTACTACATCTAGTGCATTGGGGGCCTTAAAACGGGTTATGCCCAAAATGGAAAACCGGATTGAAGGTTATTCGATTCGTGTACCTACAATTAATGTCGCGGCTATTGATCTGACCTTTATTTCGCATACGCCTATTACAGTACATAAAATTAATGAAGTATTAATCAAATCCGCGCAATATGATTATGCCCAGATTATGGCGGTGACCGATGAGCCTCTGGTGTCAAGTGATTTTAACCATTCACCTTATTCATTAATTGTCGATCTATCACAAACTCTGGTGGTCGGGCACCAGGCTAAAGTGTTTGCTTGGTATGATAACGAGTGGGGATATGCCAACCGTTTGCTGGATTTATGCCAGTCTTTTGAATAACAGATATATAGAATGAATTGAGAAGGACAACCCGCAAAATATTTACAACACGGTCTTTAACTTTTTCTTGGGGATAATACGATGTTTTTACTGATGTGGGCTTTTATTGCTGTATTAATAATTGCGGTCATTTTTCTGTTCTGGCTAAACTTTCGTAAAGAACAGAATATGGAAACGGACTTGGATCAACAACACCATCTGGAAGAAAAAATTGTTCTTCTGGAAGGGAATCTGAAACGTACGCTAGAAATCATGCAGGAACTGGTTAAAAGTGTACATACTGATCGTGAAATTCTTAGCCAGACCGTAACTAAACTAAATGCGCTCGAACAACAAAATGCAGAGTTGGTGATTTTGCTTAAAAAATACCAAGCTTTGCTTGGAAAGACTGAACTAAAATAAAAGAGTAAAATTGATAATTTATATTTAAAACTGGCTTTATAATTTTGAATTTTCAAAAATTCATTTTATGCTTTGAAGTCTGATACAAAATATAAAGTGTAGCTGCTCTCTGTATGAAAAGTTTAGACAGTAGAGTAAAAGCTCGGTAAAAGTCTCTGTTTTATTTCATTAAACATAAAAATTAGGTCAAGCTTAGAAAGCTTTTATAAAACTGAAAAACTCTGGTGCATGACTGAAATGATCGTGCTAAGATAGGAGAAATCGGGTGTGTTCCCGATTTTTTTATGCGGATCATTTCCGCGCTGACAAGAATTTAGGTTTACCGCATGCCCATTTCAGAGACATGGTTATTACCTGATGGTGTAGCTGATGTATTGCCAGAACAAGCGCAAATAATTGAAAAACTGCGCCGTAAAGCTTTAGATTTCCTCGTCTCACGAGGTTATCAGTTAGTCTATACACCTTTTATAGAATATATCGAATCTCTATCTTCTCTTTCAGAAGCAAATCAAGACCTGGACCTTGCCACTTTCAAGGTAATTGACCAGTTAACAGGCCGGTTACTGGGTATACGTGCAGACATGACTCCGCAAGTAGCCCGTATTGATGCACATGTGCGTCCGGTAGAAGGTGTAGCTCGCTATTGCTACGCAGGTACTGTCTTGCATACTAAACCTCAGGGTTTTAGTGCCACCCGTGCACCGCTGCAACTGGGTGCTGAGCTTTTTGGTTCAGAAAGTATAGATGCTGATGTTGAAATGGTTGACCTGATGATCAGCCTGATTCAGAAAGCTGGCCTGACTGATGGTATTCACCTGGATCTGGGCCATGTAGGACTGTTCCGTAGTCTGGTAAAACAAGCGGCCTTAAATAAAGCTACTGAACACCAACTTTCGGATTTATACCAGCGTAAAGCTCTACCGGAGCTGGCAGAATTTACCCAAACACTTCATTTCGGTTCAGATTTCTATGTACTTGGACGCTATGCCAGTGATCTGGGTGCTTTAGAAGCAAATTTAAGTGCTGAAATTTTAAAGAATGCAGCTTTTAAACAGGCATTTGATGCAGTGAAAACGACGCAGTCTGAAATTCAGGCACGTTGGCCGAACCTGCATATCGGTATCGACGTAGTCGAACTGCGTTCTTACCATTATCATACTGGTCTGATGTATGCCGTGTATGCGCCAAACCGTGCAGCACCACTGGCACAGGGTGGCCGTTATGATGGTATTGGTGAGCATTTCGGACGGGCGCGCCCTGCAACTGGTTTTAGCTGTGACTTATATGCTTTAAGTGCAGGCCAGTTTAATGAGTTAAGTATTGTTGTTGCCCCTAAAGGTACCGATACCGACTTGTTAAAGATGATTGAGCGGTTACGTACAGAAGGGCTGAGTGTAGTTCAGCTGCTTGGACAAGATGACTTGAGTTCTGTGCCAAATGCAACACACCAGTTAGTGCAAGTTGCAGGTCACTGGAATCTCGAAAAAATTTAATCGCCTGTTTGAATGTTCATGTCATTCGAACTGGTTTTCAATTTTAACAGCATGATGTAATGAGGCTATTATGGGCAAGAATGTTGTGGTACTTGGTACCCAATGGGGCGACGAAGGTAAAGGTAAAATCGTCGATCTGCTCACTGATCAGGCGGCTGCAGTTGTTCGCTATCAGGGTGGACACAATGCGGGCCATACACTAGTGGTCGGTGGTAAAAAGACTGTTTTACACCTCATTCCATCAGGAATCTTGCGTGAAAATGTTCTGTGCCTGATTGGCAATGGTGTTGTGCTTTCTCCAGCAGCACTAATTGAAGAAATGAGTATTCTGGAAAAAGAAGGTGTACCGGTAAAAGAGCGCCTGCGTATTTCTCCTAACTGCCCACTTATTTTGCCTAACCATATTGCACTTGACCAGGCACGTGAGAAAAAACGTGGTAATGCTAAAATTGGCACGACTGGTCGCGGTATTGGACCTGCGTATGAAGACAAGGTTGCACGTCGTGCCATCCGCGTTGCTGACCTAGTACGTGGTGGTGAACATCTTACAGCTCAGCTGACTGAACTTCTGGACTACCATAACTTCCAGTTGACTCAATACTACGGTGTTGAAGCAGTTAAACTGGAAGATGTGCTGGCACTGTGTGATGAATGGCGTAAGGTTGTTGCTCCACTGGTTGTGGACGTAACTACTGAATTGCATAACTACCGTAAAAACGGTGACAACATCATGTTCGAAGGCGCGCAAGGTTCACTTCTTGACGTTGATCACGGTACATATCCGTATGTAACTTCTTCGAATACAACTGCTGGTGGTGTAAGCTCTGGTTCAGGTCTAGGTCCATTGCATCTTGATTATGTACTGGGTATTACCAAAGCGTACACAACGCGTGTAGGTGCAGGCCCATTCCCAACTGAGCTGGTGTATGACGCTGCAAATGACACAGGTGATGTAATTGGTAAACACCTAGGTACGATTGGTAATGAATTTGGTGCCTCTACTGGTCGTCAACGTCGTTGTGGCTGGTTCGATGCTGAAATTCTGCGCCGTTCAGTTGATGTAAACTCACTTTCTGGTATTTGCCTGACTAAACTTGACGTTCTTGACGGTTTGGAAGAAGTGAAAATCTGTGTAGGCTATGAAGCTACAGATTCTGGTTGTGTTGGTTCTTCTGATGCGCTTGCATTCGAAACTTTAAAACCGATTTACGAAACTATGCCAGGCTGGTCTGAGTCAACTTTTGGTGCGAAATCACTGGATCAGTTGCCACAAGCTGCATTGAACTATATAAAACGTCTTGAGCAATTGATTGAATGTCCAATCGACATCATTTCAACTGGTCCGGACCGTGCAGAAACTATTGTATTGCGCCATCCGTTTGATGCCTAAATAATAAACGGTTAAAAGCCTCGCTTCAGCGGGGCTTTTTTATGCACACCAAGCTACTCACCGACTAAAGTCGTGCTGTAAAAAATGTAAAGGCTAATTAATCTGCCTTTTAAAATTTTTAGTTGAATATGTTCAGGAAAGAAAATGCAAAGTAACACGTCTAAAACCATGTTTTACTCATTGCTTTTTGCCATTGGAGGCGCACCCACATTAGCGATGTGGATGATTTACATACAGACTAATGGTGCTCTTGAACAACACTGGACAACTTTACTGGCTTTATCTTTTGTACTGGCTGCGATCATTGCGCCTCTCATCCTGATTCAGAATTTTTATATATTATGGAAACGAAAAAAAGTTGATATTGAGGACAAGATTGAGCCAATTGCCCACTTTTATTTTGTACTGGATCTGGTGTGTTTAGTATCATGGATTCTTATCAGTTTTCTCTAATAATTCTATCCGGTTAAGATGAACTGGTTTATTTGAGATAGATCTTGAGAATAATAGGGAATAATGGAAAAAAAGCAATAAGCTCATTTTGTAAACCAAGACATGAGTGATATTAACGAAAACATCATGCCTTAAGCAGTTTAAACACTGATGCGCTTAGCCATTGGCTCTAAAGAATACCTTTATAATCAAAAAATACTAATTACATAAATCCTATGATTATGAAGCGTTTATATATTTTAAGGTGATGACGCTTTCAATATAATGCATCTGTTTATATTGAGGATGACCGTGTCATCCATGTGGAGAGCATTATAATGAACAACAAAATTCTACTCAGCTTTTTTGCTGCTGGTGCAGTGACATTATCAGGATGTAGCACACTTGCTGATTTTGCCGGCGCAGATACCGCGACCCTAAATGCAACAGCCGCACAAAGCTATAACCAAATGGTGCAGGAAGCACGTGCTAAGAATCAGCTAGATACGTCTTCAAGTACTTACCGTCGTGTAAATACTGTATTTAACCGTTTGCGTCCGTATGCTGACCAGATGAACCAGACTGGTGTGAAATTTGATTGGCAGCTAACTGTTTTGAAATCTGACCAGATTAATGCCTATGTTGCACCAGGCGGTAAGGTGGTGGTCTATACCGGTATTGTCAACAAGCTTAACCTGACTGATGCAGAAATTGCTGCAGTTATGGGGCATGAAATGGTCCATGCCCTTGAAGAGCATGCTAAAAGCAAGATTGGTGCACAGGCTTTAACTGGTTTGGCATTAAATGTAGGCAAGGCTTATGCTGGTGATGCTATTGGAAGCCTAGGTTCTGCAGCGCTTGACTTGGGTGCTCAGGTAGGCGTGGGTTTACCCTATTCACGTAGTCTGGAAAGCCGTGCCGATCAGGGTGGTTTAATATTAATGGCACGTGCTGGTTATAATCCGCAAGCTGCAATTACCTTATGGGAAAAAATGAACAAGCTGGAAGGGGCAGGTGGCTCTTCATGGTTATCGACGCACCCATCAAATGGTGAGCGTATTGCTGCAATGCGTAAGAATCTGCCAGCAGCACAGGCAATTTATAATCAGCGTAAATAAAATTGATTTTATAAAAAGGATGCCACGGCATCCTTTTTTTATTGGGCTGCGTTAAGGTGCCGGATTAGGTTGCTGCTTATGAATTTCTTCTATACCTTTCAGAATTTCTGGACTCAAATCTATTTTAAAGGCATCTATATTTTCTTTAAGCTGGTCTAGATTGGTTGCGCCAATAATTGTTGAGGTGACAAAGAACTGCTGCTTAATAAATGCCAGCGCTAGCTGGGTTAATGTTAACCCATGCTTTTCTGCAAGCAAAGCATACTGTTCGGTGGCCCATTCGGATTGCGGGTTAGAGTAGCGTGAAAAACGCGAGTAGAGTGTTACCCGTGCATTTGCAGGTCGTGCGCCATTGCGGAATTTGCCAGTCAGATAACCGAATGCCAGTGGGGAGTAAGCCAGTAAGCCGACACCTTCATATTGGGCAATCTCTGCCATGCCAATTTCATAAGTGCGATTTAATAAATTATAGGGATTTTGAACACTTAAAAATTTTTCTAGTCCCATTTTTTCCGCTAATTGTAAAAATTTCATGGTCCCCCATGGGGTTTCATTGGAAAGGCCAATATAGCGGATACGACCTTTCTTAATTTCATCATTTAAGGCAGTAAGTGTCTCTTCTAGTGGAGTAACCTGGTTAGATAGTTCTATATGCTGGTTACCATAACCAAGTTGACCAAAAAAATTGGTCGGACGCTGTGGCCAATGTAATTGGTACAGATCAATATAATCAGTTTGTAATCTTTGTAGGGATTGGTCTAGTGCAGTAGAAATGTCTGAAGCAATAAAACGGGTATTACCATCACGAATATGGCTACCGCCTTGAGAGGGGCCTGCAATTTTAGAAGCCAAGAATAATTTATCACGGCCACCATGCTGGGAAATCCAGTTACCAATAATACGTTCAGTGGCGCCTTGGGTTTTTGGTTTAGGCGGGACCGGATACATTTCTGCAGTATCCCAGAAGTACAGACCTTGTTCTAAAGCATATGCCAACTGTTGGAAAGCTTCGGACTGGGTATTCTGCTCACCAAAAGTCATGGTACCTAGGCAGATTTCTGGTAATTTAATCCCTGTCTGGGCAAGTGGATGAAATTTCATAATGGTCCCTTTAAAAGTCTGTTATTAGCATAATACAGGGTATAGAGATAGCCAACTTGGTCTTAAGGTGAGTTAAACGTTGCCTGATCTATAAATTCTGGATGAAAAAATAGTACTCGACACAATAATGAGAAATAGATAACTAACTGGTCGATAGTATGAGAATACCTCATGCAATATTACCAAGAAAAAGGCAAATCCGAAGATTTGCCTTTAATTCAATAGATAAAAACTAGAGTTTATTCTTCATCTTCAGTATCAAAATCTGAGGCAGATGATTCATTATTCTGTTCAAGTGAACTATCAAAGATCAGTATCGCTTTACCTTCTGTTTCAATCATACCTTGCTCCTCAAGAGTTTTGAGGACACGGCCAACCATTTCACGTGAGCAGCCTACAATACGGCCGATTTCCTGACGGGTAATACGGATCTGGCGGCCATTAGGTAAAATCATGGCCTCAGGCTGAGATGCCAGATCAATCAGGCAGCGCGCAATTCGTCCAGACACATCAATAAAAGCCAGATCAGTTACTTTACGTGTAGTGTTTTTCAGGCGGCGTACGAGCTGGGCAAATACTGCATAGCTTAAATCGGGAAATTGTTTACTCAGTTCATGAAAATTCTCATAACTAATTTCTGCAATTTCACACATCTCCCGGGTACGAACTTCAGCTGTACGTTGTGGATTGGCTTCAAAAAGCCCCATTTCTCCGAAAAAGTCACCTGGATTTAAATAGGCTACCACAATTTCACGGTCATCATCTTCGCGCAGTACAATAGAGACAGAACCTTTAAGGATGAGATATAAAGATTTGGATTCTGTACCGGCATCAATAATGGTAGTACGTTTTGGAAATCTATTAATTTTTGCTCGTTTTAGTAGTGCTTTCACCGATTCAGGTAGTTGACCTGGAGAAAGGGCGTCAGTACTGAGTTGTGAAAAATTAGAATTCATGCCTAGAGTTCCGAAGGGGATAATAAGAAGATCGCACAAGACCTAAGATGAACTTGTCACACAGCAGAGATGAAATTCCTTATCAACTCGTTTTATGTTAGTGTACAGGTACTTGGTAAATTTATAGCTTTTTTTAGGTAGTTGCAATGCAAACAAGTGTTCATTGGCTAGAGAATGTTGCTTTCGAAGCTAAATCTGAAAGTGGTCATAGTGTCATCATGGATGGGTCAGCGGAATATGGTGGAGAGAACCGTGGACCGCGCCCGATGGAACTTATCCTGATGGGATTGGGTGGATGTGCTTCATTTGATATTGTGACGATTCTGAAAAAATCTCGCCAAGATATTCAGGACGTGGTGTGTCAGCTTAAAGCTGAACGTGCTGATACCATTCCTGCTGTATTTACAAAAATTCATCTGCACTTTGTTGTAACGGGTAAAGATATAAAAGAAAAACAGGTTGCCAAGGCAGTTGAGCTTTCTGCTGAAAAATACTGTTCTGCCAGTAAAATGCTTTCCGATGGCGGCGTAGAAATTACTCACGATTATGAAATTATTGAAACGGTTTAAGCAGTCTAGACTGCCTGAATCAGCATGCCGGTTTTTACCGGCATTTTTTATTGTTTATTTTTATAAAAAAGAACTCCCTATACTTGAAACCTTCATGATGTGAGCTCATATTATAACTGAAATCTAATGTTTTTGTTTTAATAAGATTTTGAAAAATATATATAATTCTGTTTGAATTTTACAAAAGTGTTCCCATCTATTACTCAAGTACAGAATTTTTGTGAGGAATAACAAGAATGCGATTCGAAAAATTTACTAACCGGTTACAACAGGCTCTATCTGATGCCCAGTCTCTAGCAATGGGTAAAGATCATACTGCAATTGACAGTATCCATATTTTGGCAACTTTAATTGAGGAACCTTCCAACTTAAGTTTGCTACAACAGGCAGGTGCCAATCTTCGTGAACTACAGCAACGGCTTGAAAAAGCCTTCAATGATGCGCCAGTGTTATCTAACCCTACTGGAGATATTAATTTAAATCCTGATGCTGTAAAAATATTAAATCTGGCTGACCGTTATGCACAAAAGGCAGGAGATGAATTTATATCTACCGATTGGGTCATGCTGGCACTAGCAGAGTCAGGAAATAGTAAAACTATTTTAAACGGCGTGGGCGTAACTGCAGAGACGCTACGCCCTGTAATTGAAAAAATTCGAGGTAGTGAGAAAGTCATGAGTAATAATCATGAAGAACAACGCGACTCATTAAATAAATATACCATTAACCTCACTGAACGTGCACTGGCCGGAAAACTTGATCCGGTTATTGGCCGTGATGATGAGATTCGTCGTACGATTCAGGTCTTGTCACGACGTACCAAAAATAACCCGGTACTGATCGGTGAACCCGGAGTAGGTAAGACAGCCATTGTAGAGGGCTTGGCTCAGCGTATTGTAAACGGTGAAGTCCCAGAAAGCTTGAAAGATAAACAGGTACTGTCTTTAGACTTGGGTTCACTTCTGGCTGGTGCAAAATATCGTGGTGAATTTGAAGAGCGTCTAAAAGCGGTTTTAAATGACCTGGCTAAACAAGAAGGCAGGGTGATCCTGTTTATTGACGAGTTACATACACTGGTAGGTGCAGGTAAAACCGATGGCGCCATGGATGCAGGTAATATGCTCAAACCTGCTCTAGCCCGTGGTGAACTGCGTTGTGTGGGTGCTACTACACTCGATGAATACCGTCAGTATATTGAGAAAGATGCCGCACTTGAACGTCGCTTTCAGAAAGTTCTTGTAGATGAACCAAGTGTAGAAGATACCATCGCAATTTTGCGTGGTTTAAAAGAACGTTATGAAGTGCATCACGGTGTCAAAATTTTAGACTCGGCAATTATTGCTGCAGCGAAAATGTCGCATCGTTATATTACTGATCGGCAGCTGCCGGATAAAGCCATTGACCTGATTGATGAGGCAGCTTCACGAATTAAAATGGAGCTGGACTCTAAGCCTGAAGCTTTGGATAAACTGGACCGTCGTCTGATTCAACTGAAAATGCAGCTTGAAGCCGTTAAGAAAGATGAAGATGCCGGAAGCAAGTCTGAAGTCAACTATCTGGAAAAACAGATTGAGGAAGTTCAGAAAGAATATAATGATCTTGAAGAAGTATGGAAGGCTGAAAAAACGCTGGTAGAGGGAACCAAAAAAGCACAGGTGGAGCTGGATCAGGCTCGGGTTGCTTTAGAAAAAGCCCAACGTGAAGGAGACTGGGCTGAAGCCAGCCGTTTGCAATATGGTGTTATTCCGGAATTGCAAAAACAGCTTGAGCAGGACGAAGTGATTGAAGACCACGAAGAGCCTAAATTGCTGCGTAATAAAGTGACTGATAATGAGATTGCAGAAGTCGTCAGTGCTGCCACAGGTATTCCTGTCGCGAAAATGCTGCAAGGTGAGCGTGAAAAACTGCTGCATATGGAAGAGTTTCTGCATAATCGCGTAGTTGGGCAGGATGAAGCTGTAATTGCGGTATCCAATGCTGTTCGTCGTTCACGTGCCGGATTGTCAGATCCAAACCGCCCAAGTGGATCATTCCTGTTCCTTGGCCCAACGGGTGTAGGTAAAACAGAATTAACTAAAGCTTTAGCGAATTTCCTGTTTGATAGTGACGATGCCATGATCCGGATTGATATGTCTGAGTTTATGGAAAAACATTCAGTCAGCCGCTTGGTAGGCGCACCTCCAGGTTACGTAGGTTATGAAGAAGGGGGGGTATTGACTGAAGCAGTACGCCGTAAACCTTATAGTGTTATTCTGTTTGATGAAGTCGAGAAGGCTCATCCAGATGTCTTTAATATTTTATTACAGGTACTGGACGATGGCCGACTGACTGACTCGCAAGGACGAGTGATTGACTTTAAAAATACTGTCATTGTAATGACTTCGAATCTGGGTTCACAAGATGTTCGTGAACTGGGTGAAGGGGCCAGTGATGAAGAAATGCGTTCTGTGGTTATGAGTGCAGTAAGCCATCATTTCCGTCCGGAGTTTATTAACCGGATCGATGAGCTGGTGATTTTCCATTCACTGAAAAAATCACAGATTCGTGGTATTGCTGACATTCAACTGGAACGTTTACGTTCACGTCTGGCTGAACGCGATATGAGCTTGACAATAGATGATACAGCCTTTGATCTGTTAATTGATGCAGGTTTCGACCCGGTGTATGGCGCGCGTCCATTGAAACGTGCTATCCAGTCACAGGTAGAAAATACTTTGGCACAAAAAATTCTTTCTGGTGAATTCCAGGCTGGAGATAATATTTTGATCAAAGGGGAACATGGTCATCTTGAGTTTGATAAGCTCAAACTTAACTAAATTTGTATAAAAAAGCCCACATTCAATGTGGGCTTTTTTATTTTATACATAACTTTATCTAGATAAAATTTAATTTACTGGATAATGCTGGATTTTCCAGGCACGGTGGATTTTCTGATTGCGTTTGAAATCCGGCCCGATAGTCTCCTGAGTGATTTCTTCAATATCAAACATGGCTTCAATTTCTTCATCCATCTCGAAACCGCGGTAATTATTTGAAAAATAAAGCGTACCTTCGGTTGTGAGACGGTTCATGGCACGTTTAAGTAATGAAACATGGTCACGTTGTACATCAAAGGTTCCGTAGAACTTTTTCGAGTTTGAGAAAGTGGGCGGATCAATAAAAATCATATCATACTGTTCATGGCCTTCTTTAAGCCACTCAAAACAGTCACTGGCAAAGAACTGGTGCTGCTGGTCAGGATGGTCAACAGTTAAGCCGTTTAAAACAAAATTTTCTTTAGACCAGTTTAAGTAGGTATTTGACAGGTCTACACTGGTTGTACTGGCTGCCCCGCCGAGTGCAGCATGCAGGCTGGCTGTAGAAGTATAACTGTACAGATTCAGGAAGTGTTTACCTTTAGCCTCACGTGCAATACGTAGGCGCATTTGACGGTGGTCGAGAAACAGTCCGGTATCTAGATAATCTGTCAGGTTCACTAAAATTCTGGCTTGTCCTTCCTGAACAATAAACCGTTTGGACGCCGTACTCTGCTTTTCATACTGTGCTTTACCTGCTTGACGGGCACGGGTTTTAATAAATATCGCATCACGCCCCAGGCCCGTCACTGTCCGGATAGCGGCAAGTGCCAAATTAAAACGTTTCTTGGCTTTTTCCGGATCAATCGTTTTTGGTGGAGCATATTCCTGCACATGCAAACGGTCACCGTACAAGTCAACTGCAACGTTAAAATCAGGCAGATCTGCATCATAAAGACGCAGGCAGAACACACGATCCTTGGTTGCCCATTTTTTCAAGGTTTGCATATTTTTTTGCAATCGATTAGCAAAATCTTGAGCCCCTTCAATTTCTACATTTTGAGGCTGCCATTTTTCTAGGAAAGGTATGTTATCGGATGCAGGTTTGATAGTTCCAAAACGAATATAAATTGGCAGCTTACCATTCATTAGGCGTAGAGTTTCAGGATGCTCAAATGCCAGAACATCTGCCTGTTCTACTTGTGCCGCAATTATTGCTGCATATTGGTTAGGAAAGTGTTTCTGTAACTGGCCAGATAAACCGAGATAAAGTGCCCGGTTAGAAGCTTTCTCGCCTAAACGTTCGCCATATGGGGGATTGGTGACAATAAATGCAGTTTTTTCAGTAGCATCGAATTCAGGCCAGTCAGCAAGTGTACGTTCTTCTACCTGAATCTGTTCCAGCTGTTTCTCGAATCCGGCGGCGGCAATATTCTGGCGGGTAGCTTTAACCGCTTCCCAGTCCGCATCAAAAGCATAAAATTTAGGTAAAGGCTGTTCAAGTGCCTGCTCGTGGCGTTCTACTGCTTCGGCTTTAAGTGACATCCATAATTCACGGTCATGACCATGCCAGCCATTAAAGCCAAAACGGCGTACCAGGCCCGGAGCCCGGTCAGTCAGAATCATGAGAGACTCAATAATAAATGTACCTGAACCGCACATTGGATCTAAAATAATATCCGGCTTTCTTTTTTCAATACCAGCCTTATGTAATATTGCTGCTGCTAGATTCTCTTTAATCGGTGCATCGGTCATATAGCGACGATAGCCGCGTTTATGCAGGGAATCTCCGGATAAATCCAGACAATAAGTATGTTCAGTTTTACCAGCCAATACGTATAAGGTAATTTCTGGTTGCTTTGTATCAATACTAGGACGGCGGCCCACTGCTTCCATAAAGGCATCGACTACACCATCCTTAACACGTAAGGTGGCAAACTGGGTATTGACCTTAATATCACGCTCTACGTGCAGACGGATAGCAAAAGTACTTTGAGGTGCAAAAATAAGTGACCAGTCAAAGCTAAGCGCACCATCATACAGTTCTTCAGCCACATCGCGGGCGTCATGACTAAACTCGATTTCCTGGGTATGAATGGGTAACAATACGCGTGAGGCCAGACGTGACCACATACAGATACGGTAAGCAGTCTCCAGAGAACCTTGAAAAACTAACCGGCCTGGTTTGCGTTCTACATTTGACGCACCGAGTTGTGCGATTTCCTCTTCAAGCAAGAGCTCCAAACCATCAGCACAGGTGACCCAATAAGTAGATAAACGTTGCGATGCATTCATGCAAATTTCCAAACCAGACAAGCAAACGACAATTTTAACGTATTTTCGTTGTTTTAGGCGGATGATCTTAAGAAGTTATTTCAGAAATTGTTTATCTTCATTATCCCGTGCATTATTAAAGAGAATGATTTCTCTTGATGAAACTAAACAGGTTTAAACATAATTCCTTTCATATTTTAAATTTCTGGTATGTATCTTGCTAAATTCTTGAACATATTAGTGTTTATTTGCCATACAAGCAGATGTACTAACCATGTACAAAACTGACTTAATATTTTTTAAAATAAAACAAGGGGATTTTATGAATATTTTATCTTCAAATCACAGTGATATTTTTTCTATCGCAACTTTAATTTATACACGCTTACGCCGTGTATCTGGACGCGTAATTGATGTGATGTATATGGTGGAAAGTGAAAGCTACACTCAGTATGTCATGGAGTTGGCCAAAAAAACGCAGGATGCAGAACTCATCCGTTTGGTAACACGTCTCTCTGCTCTAGTTTGTCCACCAATCATGGCAGAGGTGGAAGCACAAAATAATGAAGAGAGCACTGAGTTGTTTGATAGAGAGGTGACGAAAGAGCCAGATTATCAGGCGCAGGTAGCTCATCATTATATTGGTGCACTCAGATAATAATGCTCTAAACAGGGAAGTTTTAAGACTTAATCTGGATTTAAATTTAAATAAAGAAAAATAATTTCTTAATATGAAGAACTGATTTAATTTATCTTTTTGAAATAGATGGTTAATAGTTCATAAAATAAATAATTCTACTAAAAATTTTGAAAAATCTGGCTGCCCAAACTGAGGGAGAATCTATATAATGCATTAACTTAACGTCTAAGGAATCTCTCATGCATTTGGCTGCACTGCATACGCCGAGTCAGATTCAGCTCAATCAATACGGTCATCTTAAACATTTTCTGACCATTGAAGGCCTTTCCCAGCAAACCCTCATAAAAATTCTCGATACTGCTTCTTCCTTTTTTAATGATCAAAACCAACTCATAACCTCACCTTTACTCGAAGGCCGTACGGTCATGAACCTGTTTTTCGAGAACTCGACCCGCACCCGCACAACTTTTGAAGCTGCTGCTAAACGTTTATCAGCCAATGTACTGAATATTGATATCGCCCGTTCCAGTACATCTAAAGGTGAAACCCTGCGTGATACGCTGTGGAATCTTGAAGCAATGGCGGCCGATCTTTTTGTTGTACGCCATTCATCTTCAGGTGCTGCACATTTTATTGCAAAAGATGTGTGCCCGAATATCGGGATCATTAACGCGGGAGATGGACGTCACGCCCATCCCACCCAGGCTATGCTGGATATGCTTACGATCCGTCGTGAAACTGCCCGGCCATTTGAAGAGTTAAGTGTTGCCATTATTGGTGATATCAAACATTCACGGGTAGCACGTTCGGATGTAGCCGCGCTACAGACCTTAGGCTGTAAAGATATCCGCGTCATTGCGCCGAATACCTTATTACCTTTTGGCTTTAAGGAATTTGGTCCGGAAGTCCGACTTTTTAATAACATGGATGAAGGCGTAAAAGATTGCGATGTCATTATTGCACTTCGCATCCAAAATGAACGTATTGATTCACCTGCACTTTCTTCACAGTCTGAATTTTATAAAATGTATGGACTGAATGAAGACCGGCTGGCATTAGCAAAACCGGATTGTATTGTCATGCATCCAGGCCCAATGAACCGTGGCGTAGAAATCGACTCCAGCATCGCTGATGGTCCGCAGTCAGTAATCTTGCGTCAGGTGACCAACGGTATAGCAGTACGTATGGCTGTGCTGGCACTAACAATGCAAGGGCAGTTAGAAGAGAAAGGTTTGATTGAAGCGCTGGCGATATAAGGGTAAAGAAATGAGTATTGTCAAAATTGAAAATGTACGCGTTCTTGACCCGATCGCCAAAACTGACAGGATTGAAACAATCTTTTTGCAAAATGGTACGCGTGTCGATGCCAGTGATGATGTCGAAAGAACTATTAATGGACAAGGTAAATGGCTTATGCCAACTATGGTTGACCTGTGTGCACGGTTGCGCGAACCGGGTCAGCAGCAGCATGGGACATTAAAATCTGAAGGCCGGGCTGCACGTCATAATGGTATTTTGCATGTGATTACACCGCCAGACTCCAAGCCGATTGTTCAGGATAATGGCTCGCTGATTCATGGCTTACAAGAGAAAGCTATGTTGGATGGTGGTATTTATCTGCATATTATCGGTGCACAGACTCAAGGTCTAAATGGTAAGCAGCCTGCCAATATGGCTGGGCTGAGAAAAGGGGGATGTACTGCAGTTTCTAATGCTCATGCACCTTTTGAGAATGATGATGTAGTTATCCGTACCTTGGAATATGCAGCGGGTCTGGATATGACCGTTGTGTTTTATGCTGAAGAGCCGCAAATTGCCAAAGATGGCTGTGCCCATGAAGGTTTTGTCGCTTCACGCCAAGGCTTGCCTATGATTCCGGTTATGGCAGAGACCGTCGCTATTGCTAAATATCTGCTTATGATAGAGGCAACCGGAGTACGTGCCCATTTTGGTCTGCTATCTTGTGGCGCATCTGTTGAACTGATCCAGATTGCTAAGGCCAAAGGCTTACCTGTAACTGCTGATGTTGCCATGCACCAGTTGCACTTAACTGACCAGTTGACAGATGGATTCAATTCACTGGCGCATGTACGTCCTCCTCTACGCTCAGCACAGGACAAAGAACTATTACGCCAAGGCTTGAAAACGGGAATAATTGATGCCATTTGTACGCATCATGAACCCTTATCCGGTTCTGCTAAAATGGCGCCGTTTGCAGAAACCTTGCCGGGAATCAGTGCATTTGATACTTATATTCCGTTTGGTATCCAGCTGGTTAAAGAAGGCCTGTTCAGCCCGTTAGAATGGGTAGAAAAAGTAACATTGGAGCCGGCACGAGTAGCCAATATGGTAAAACGCTGGCAGTCAGAATCAGGCTGGGTACTGGTTGATCCTGAGCTGGAATGGACAGTCAGTAAGGAAAATATGCTGTCTAAAGGTAAAAATACACCACTGATTCAGCAAAAGGTGCAAGGTAAGGTCGTAGAAATATTCCTGCCTTGAACAGAATGATATGGAAGAAATAGAAAAGCCAGCATAAGCTGGCTTTCTTATTGAGTTTTTCAGTGATTTATTAAAATTTCTATAACATTTTGTTATTTCTAAAGAGTTTCGCTAGTAACCATATTAATATTCAGCATAGTATAAAAAACAGCTTATTTTAAATGCATTAATTCCAATAATAATGCCAATAAAAGAGAGAATGATGATGAGTATAAATTTTATTGAATTATTGAGGCAAAAGGTTTCAGCTATTGTTCTAGAAGGTGAGACCACTTATCTGGTAGAAAAGTCTGATGCACTGGCACAATTTTATCCAGTTTTACTGGCCATTTTAAAAGCTCGGCCTGAGCTGATACCTTCTTTAGAAAACCAGTTAAATCCGACTCTAAATGAATTATTCGGACATCATGTCGCTCTTAAAGAACAATTTTTAAATCAGGTAAGTGGTAGTATTCCTCATCTCGAAACCGAGCGCATATTAAACCAGTCTATTACACCGACAATGGCTGTTTTAATCGAAGAGGCGGGGAGTCCAGACCCGGAAGCGATCAGACATCTGCTTTATACTCATCAGGATATTATTCTGGCTGTATTACCACACTGGGCGATGGCACTATTAGCCGGCTTAGGTATTAATCCTGCAGCAGGGGAAACTCTTTATCAGGCCCCACGAGAACCAGATCCGGTCATTATAGAGGATCGAAGAACCAATCTTTTATGGCCATTGATTGGTATTGTTGTTTTAGCAATTCTGGCAGCACTGATGCTCAGGGCGTGTGATGATGATCAAGAGACTGATCAGCAGGCTGTAGTCAATGGAACCCAGCCAGCATACTTTCAGTTAACCACTGGAGATGAAGGTGAGTTGATTACCTGCCAGATAAGAATCAGTGATTTAAAATATGTAGATATTTTACAAGGCGAGGTTAAGTATACTTTTAGTCATCCTTCTGGTTGTGGTGTAGATACCCAGTCTATCTATCATGCAAGTTTTATGAATCAGGATGCTTTACCAAGTGTATTGAAAATCGTACAGGGTGTACCAAATTCTTCAATTACCTGGACAGGTAAAGAAATTAATATCCAGTCTTCCCGTAATAGTGATGCACAGAGTCTGGTTAGTCAGATTCGCTTGCTAGTACCAGATATGACTATCACCACCCAGCAACCCGTTGCCAACAATCCTCCGCCAACCCATGCTGGAATTACAGATGCTGAACGTACCTTATCACAAATTAATCCTGATAATATTAAACCACTAGATATAGCTACCGCACTGAATCTTGAAGTAATTCATTTTGCCAGCGGTTCTGCACAAGTACCGGATGTTAATAAACCGATTCTTGATCAGGCGGCTGCCCTGTTGCAACGCGTGCCAAATGTAGTCGTCACTGTAAAAGGTCACACCGATGCTGAAGGCAGTGAAGCTGTTAATAACAATCTGTCTGTACAGCGTGCTCAGGCTGTGGTGAATTATCTGGTAAGCCGAGGAGTGAGCCCAAGTAAGCTGCAAGCTTTAGGATATGGTCAGGACCAGCCGGTTACTGATAATGCAACCAGTCAAGGCAAATTTCAGAATCGCCGGATTGAGTTTGAAATTTTGAATACGGATACGGGTGTAGTTCGTGAAGTAAATGAACAAGGCGTTAAACCTGCTTCATGATTTTAATATTAGATAAAATAAATATTTTTAAAAAGGTCAGTTAAACTGGCCTTTTTATATCATTTGAATTTTCATATTTTAATGAAGATAAAAATTTAAAATAACGATTGATAGATTAAAGCAGATTTATGCTTGGTGTTTTATAAAGCGCTTTAATAATAAAATATAAAAAAGGTTTATATTATTTTATTAGTTTGAACTGTAGATAAAAATAAGCATGAGAAATCTGGTCAGTTACCTCAAAACCTGATTAAAATACGCCCCATAAAATTACAATACACTCTGGATTAAAGATGAAAAAATTATTAGCCCTATCAATGCTTTCATGTATTGCTGTATTAGGGGGATGTGATGGCTTTAAAAATAAAGATAAACAGGATCAGGCGGCTGTTCAGGATATGGCAGACTGGAGCTGTACCAATCAGGATAATCTGAACCAGATTCAAAAATACCTTAAAAGTGAATATTTAAAAGAAGTTGAAAAGAACCTCAGGCAGTCTGACTATTATGAAGCAGACCGGGAGCTTCTGGCTAAAATCAACCAGAGCTTAAGGTTTGAGGTTAAAAATGTGCGTACCGTGACCGAAGATCCTAAGAATGCGAATCAGTTAAACTGTGAAAGTCAGCTGGTTGTACATTTTCCAAAAGGCTTATTGCAACGTGCAGAAAATGCCTATCAGAAATACTTGGAAAACTGTGAAGAATGTGAGGGCGGAACGACTATAGCTGACTATCTGGAAGAAGGTGAATCAGGTTTATCCCTAAATAATAACCAGTTGCGCGGTACATTTTCTTATGACATTAGCAAGACTGACAAAGAAGGCTTGAGTCTGGATATTCCTAATCAGAACGCAGTCATCGATGGTGTGGTTTTTGTTACGGTAAAAGCAGTGCAATATGCAGCTTACGTCAAAGAAAATCAGGAAATTCAAAATTCTATCAAAGAATCTGTTCATGAGAATACTGTCCAGACTGAACTTGCACAAAAAGCAATGGATATCCGCAAAAAAGAACTGGATGCTGAAAAACAGAAGCAAGTAGAACGTTTGAACCAGATTTGGGACAGTCTGACAGAAGAGCAGCGTACTCAGTTAAAGCAAGACCAGTCTGACTGGTTTGAAAAACGTGATGTAGATTGTAAGGTAATCTCGCAGAGAAGTGTTTATCAGATTCCTGAAGCAGAACGCGAGGTTTATCAAAAGCAGTCAAATTACTGGGATAAAGCCATGGAGCAGCAAAATCAGGATATGCAGTACACCAAATGCTTTAATCAGAAAACTGCTGAACGTAGTGTCTATCTCAATAACCTGTTTTAATGGATGACTGTTGAAAAGAAAAAGGGCGGATTGATTCGCTCTTTTTTTATTGGCATGCTAGAGCATTATTTTCACTATCAGTCTTTTATGCGTATTAGTTTTATCGGTTCAGGCAAGGTAGCGACTCATCTGGCACGGGGACTTGCAAAACAGCATCAAATTGTTCAGGTGTTCAACCGTAATCTGGTTCATGCCAGACAACTTGCAGAGCAATTCAATGCTGAACCAATTGACCACTATCATGATATCAATTCACAGATTGACCTGATAATTATTGCAGTAAGTGATCAGGCAATTACAGAAACAATTGTTCAGTTAGCTCCGTATTTATCAAGCAGTCTCGTCGTACATACATCCGGAAGTACTGCTTTAAATATCCTATCGCAACATTATTCTCATGCGGGTGTTCTATATCCGTTGCAGACTTTCAGTTTTGAACGTGAGATTGACTGGCAGGCTACTCCAATATTTATTGAGGCAACTGAAGCTAAAAATCTGGAAATTCTTAAATATTTGGCAAATAGCCTAAGTCAAAGGATATATAACTATTCTTCAGCCCAGCGTTTAAGCCTGCATCTCGCTGCCGTATTTGCCTGTAATTTTACTAACTATTGTTATGATCTGGCCAAACAGATAGTAGACCAGCAACAGGTAGATTTTTCGCTGCTTTATCCCTTGATCAGTGAAACTGCCCAGAAGGCACTGCAACATGATCCACATTTAATGCAAACTGGTCCTGCAGTGCGTGGAGACCAGAATATCCTTAATATGCATATGCAGCTACTTAATCACGCTGAGCGTGAAGATTTAAGGGAAATATACCAATTGATGAGTCAAAGTATTTTAAAATCACATCAATGTATTAAATAAAAATATTGGACTCGCTCAAACTTGAAGCAGTAAAAAACAGGACCGAAGTATGGCAAAGGATTTTAATAGCTCCAAGGTTGTGAACACTTATAATGAGCACATCCGTAAACTGATTCCAGGTTATGAGTTGGTACATCAGCAAATTCAGGCTTTATTGAAAGCCTATATTGCCGGTAACCAAGTACACCTATTAATTATAGGTTGCGGTACTGGCTATGAGCTGGGTTATCTGCTTCAGCAATTTCCAGAGTGGAAATTTACTGCAATTGATATATCTGCCACCATGCTTGATAAGGCCAAACAATATGTTCAACAATTTGATGGCAATAATCGAGTAAATTTTATTCTGGGTGATATGAGTCAGCTAGATACTGATCAGAATTTTGATGCAGCCTTATCTATATTAGTCACACATTTTATTAGTTATGCTGAGAAATCTAAATTTTTAAAACAGATCTATGAGACCTTAAAACCAGGCGGAATGTTTATAACTTTTGATCTGGTAAAAATGGTATCACTGCAGGAAAAACTCAGCTTAAAGTATATATGTGAAAATAATGGTCTCAGTGAAAAGCAGACTGGAGCCATGCTTCAACGTTTAGAAGATGACTTTTTCGCTTTGTCTCAACAGGAGACTTTCCAATTTTTAAAACAGGCTGGCTTTAGCCAAGTCAAAAGATTTACCCAGCTTTTATGTTATGAGGGGTTTATTGCACAGCGTTAAGCTGGCGAATATCTTAATTCACCAGCTTGTTTTTTAATCACTGAATCTTTTTAAAAATAAAGTCATTAATTTTGTGGCCCGCTTCAATACCACGGCGCTCAAATTTGGTTTGTGGACGCCAGTCCGGACGTGGATAACTATGACCTTTTCCTGCAAGGTTTTCCAGTCTAGGACGATTGTCTAGAACCTCAAGCATCCATTCTGCATAAGGTTCCCAGTCAGTAGCCGAGTGGAAGGTACCACCGAGTTCAAGCTTTTGTTCAACCAGTTCCATACGTTCATGAGCTACAAAACGGCGTTTGAAGTGGCGTTTTTTCTGCCAGGGATCTGGGAAATACAGCTGAATGCAGTTGATACTGTTATCTGGCATTTCACGCAGTACCTGAATAGCATCGGCATCCAGTAAACGCAGATTTTTTAGTCCTGCCATACCTGCCTCATAGACACATTGTGCTATACCGGGCACATGTACTTCAATCCCTATAAAATTACGCTCAGGATTGGCTTTGGCCATAAGCACTAGCGAACGGCCCATACCAAAACCAATTTCTACAGTCAGCGGGCGTTCAGGGTATTCAAAGTGTTGACGTAAGTCACCTACCGGATACTCTAAAATCAAATTACGATACTGTTCCAGAGCTGTGCGCTGTGAAGTATTTAGCGGTGAGGAGCGACGCATAAATGTCACAATTTCACGATGTTCAGGCAAATTGTCCAGTTCGGTAATTTGCGTTTCTAACTGATCGGTTGACATAATCTTGGCAGTACTAAAATCTGAAAACGCTATTTTAAAGACTGAAAAGGGCAAGTCAAATTTTTTGCACTCACTTAAGCTTAAAACATGCAGGTACTAAAAATAGCACTTTAAAACTTGAAAAATTATTGAATCTTCTCAATATTGTATAAAGTAAATTTTATTTCAATATTTACGCTTTTTTGCAATTTATAACTTTGTTGACTTGAAAGTCTTTATGAAGCGTTTTAAAACATTATGAGTTAAATAACAAGGATCATATATGAAGCTTTATTATTCTCCAGGTGCATGTTCACTCGCAGCGCATATTATTTTAAATGAAATTAATGTGGATTTTGATTTAGAGCGAGTGAATTTAAAAACTCATAAAACAGAAAAAGGTACTGATTATTACGAAATCAATCCAAAGGGTTATGTGCCTGCGCTTGAGATCAATCCGGGTCTAATTTTAACTGAAAATGTAGCCATTCTTCCTTTTCTTGCCCAGCATGACCCAAAACAGGATCTAATTCCGCCATCAGGCATGGGACGTGCCAAAGTGCTTGAATGGCTGGGATATCTGAATTCTGAACTGCATGACGCTTACGCTGTATTTTTTACAGGTAAACTGGGGGATGATGAAAAAGAAAAGGCCTATGCTGAGGTTGACCGACTACTAACGTATATTGACAATTATCTAGAAAACTGGGAATGCGATTATCTGGTTGATGATAATTTTGGTCCGGCTGATGCTTATCTATTTGTGCTCACCAACTGGTCAAATCATATTGAACATGACCTGAGCCCATATAAGAATATTGTGGCTTTACGCAACAAAATTGCAGAACGTCAATCTGTTCAGATTGCAATGCGTGATGAAGGCTTGATTCCTTAAGCTGGTTGCTTTAAAAAGGACTCATATTGAGTCCTTTTTTTATTAATACTATTTAAAGAAGTAGCCCGTCTCTGGGGAGCTAGCATTTGCCATACGTTTACGTGGCATACGACCAGCCAGATATGCTTCACGGCCAGCTTCAACTGCTTTTTTCATAGCAGAGGCCATTACTACCGGTTGCTGTGCAGCAGCAATTGCAGTGTTCATGAGTACACCATCACAACCAAGCTCCATAGCAATTGCAGCGTCACTTGCTGTACCTACTCCTGCATCAACCAGTACCGGAACTTTGGCATTTTCTTTAATAATCGAAATAGTATGAGGATTCAGAATTCCCAAACCTGAGCCAATCAGGCTACCAAGTGGCATAATCGCTACACAGCCCATACTTTCGAGTTCTTGGGCTACGATTGGGTCATCCGAGGTATAAACCATAATCTCGAAACCATCGTCAATCAGGGTACGTGCAGCTTTTAGTGTAGCTGTAACATTCGGATATAATGTTTTTTCATCACCTAGTACTTCAAGCTTGACCAGATTATGGCCATCAAGTAATTCACGTGCCAGCATACAGGTACGAATGGCACTATCAGCATCAAAGCAGCCTGCTGTATTCGGTAAGATCGTATATTTTTCTGGAGGAATAACAGAGAGCAGGTTAGGCTGATCTGGATGCTGTCCAATATTCACGCGCCGGATGGCAACAGTTACTATTTCAGCACCACTTGCCTGAA
This sequence comes from Acinetobacter sp. 1294596, assembly GCF_000582925.1. NCBI lineage: Bacteria > Pseudomonadati > Pseudomonadota > Gammaproteobacteria > Moraxellales > Moraxellaceae > Acinetobacter > Acinetobacter sp. 1294596. The sequence continues at coordinate 37,320 of NZ_JFCC01000005.1, forward strand.
TAGCCAAATCAGTTTCATTTAAGTCTTTATATTTTCCGGTGCCAACCAGCAAACGTGAACTGAATTGACGGGAACCAATAATTAAAGGGGTATCTTGCATGGAAGAGCTCCAGATTAGCCGCCACCGACAGCGTGAATAATTTCAATACGATCTTGATCCGAAATAGGGGTATGTTCCAGTTTGCTTTTAGGAATGATCATTTCATTCATTTCTACTGCAAAACGCTTACCCTCTAGTGCAAGTGACTGGACCAATTCTAAAAGGTTCTGGCAGGGCGTATGCATAAGTTCGCCATTTAAATAGATCTGCATACCATTATTTCCATTCTTATCTTAAATATTTAAATGCATTCCAGGCCAGCAATAACCATCCACCAATCATCAGCGCCCCCCCAATAGGTGTAATCGCGCCAAGACCACGCGGAAGCCCTAAAGCCATAATATACAGTGAGCCACAAAACAGAAAAATACCAAACTGGATGAGCAGGAAACTGCCTTTAATTGGGAGCTGAGGCAAAGTCTTACTTATCACACCTAAAATCAATAAGCCTAAAGCATGATAGAAAAAGTATTCTGTTGCTGTGTGCCACCAAGCCAGTTGAGCTTCACTGGCGCGAGTCTTTAAACCGTGTGCACCAAAAGCACCTACCATGACCGCCAAGGCAAGGTTGAGTGCGGAGATTGCAATCCACATAAGCCATAACCACCTGAAAAACTAGATGAACATTAACATAGATTTACATAGAGAATAAGGTTAATAAATAACAAAAATGAGAAACTAAAAAATAAGAAAGGGCAATAAATGCCCTTGGATTTCGAGAAAATAATCAGGTTGTAGACATGGCAACCTTGATTTTTTCCATTGCATTTTTTTCTAACTGACGAATACGTTCTGCTGAAACATTATATTCTGCTGCCAGTTCATGTAGGGTTGACTTGTCATCATCGAGCCAGCGGCGTTGCAGGATATTCCGTGATCGGTCATCTAACTGATCCATAGCATTATGTAATGCCGAGTTGCTCTGTTCTTCCCAGTCCTCGTCTTCTACCAGACGGGCAGGATCATAGCGGCTGTCTTCCAGATAAAGTACCGGCGCCACATGACTAGATGAATCATCATCGTCATCACCTTGTGCCTCAAAAGCAGCATCATAGGCAGTAAGACGGCCTTCCATTTCCAGAACCTGCTCTGGTGTTACATTTAAATCATTTGCAATTGAGCGCGCTTCTTCGAGCGTTAACTTTTTACTGGACTTTTTTAAGCTACGCAGATTAAAAAATAATTTACGCTGTGCTTTCGTAGTGGCAATTTTTACAATACGCCAGTTACGAATAACGTATTCATGTATTTCGGCTTTAATCCAGTGAACTGCAAAAGACACCAAGCGCACACCCATGCTTGGATCAAAGCGTTTGACTGCTTTCATTAGTCCCAGATTACCTTCTTGAATCAGGTCACCCTGAGGCAAGCCGTAACCTGCATAACTGCGTGCAATGTGAACAACGAAACGCAGGTGCGACATGACCAGCATTTTCGCTGCATCTAGATCCTGATCATAATAATAACGTTCAGCAAGTTCTTTTTCCTGCTCGGCTGTTAAAATGGGGATCTGGTTAACGGTGCTAATATATGCACCGAGATTGACCCCTGGCGCAGATAATGACAGGGGCATCAATTGATTGCTGCTGTCACTCATGAGTTCTCCTTGTAGGACGATAATCGTACCAATGCATTTATCTTAATCGGAAAGATTTCCATAATTAAGGAATATTGGGTAGAAAAATGTAAAGTTTTATACCTTTAACACTGTATTATCTTAAAGGAAAATAATTAAGATTCAATTAAATAGTGGTATTCTTGAGCATGATTCTGAGTCAGGGTACATTTAATCTGATGGAGCCGGCAGTAACGTACAATATCTATCTCGCTATTTGGATCGGAAGCTTTTAAAATAAAGATAAATGGCGCCTTGGTTTGCTTTAAGGCCCGTTTTAACATTAGTAGTGGCATTGGGCAGGGCTGACCCAATGCATCGATTTCTACAGGGGTTGCCCCAAAAGTTTCGTTCATAATCTGAACTCAGAAAAAATTAGCTTTCATGAAAGGTATTTTAGCAAATAAAATCAGCTGACTGAATTTGCATTAGGAATCAATAGTAAAATATTTAAAAATAGAATTCAGTTCAATTATCATACAAAAACATAAACGAACGTAAAGAAGAATTCATTAAAAAAACTATTAATTGTCATAAACCCATGCTAAGCTCGTTGCGTACTTAGGGATTACCACTACCTAAATTGTGGTGAAACTTAAATATTTATGGATGTAACCGGGAATTTGTTAATAGTTTTACAGAATGATTACAAGCTTAGAAATAATAACTATTTTTAAATCTTGTTTGCTCTGCTGTTTGCAACACCGGAAGGTCCTTTAATTGAAGCAACTGAGGATTGACTTATGACAGCTCGTGAACAAGGCGTAGTAAAGTGGTTTAACGACACTAAAGGTTTTGGTTTTATTCAGCGTAACGGTGGTGATGACGTATTTGTTCATTTCCGTGCGATTATGGGTGAAGGCCATCGCTCACTACGTGACGGTCAACGCGTTGAATTCAGCGTAGTAAAAGGTCAAAAAGGTTTTCAGGCTGAAGAAGTGCAGCCTTTAGACTAATTCATCAATTTTGATTGATGAGAGGCGCTCCAATTTTCGTATTGGGGCGTTTTTGTTTATAATGAACGCCAATTTGGGTGATTAATAGTTAGAGCACGTATATGGCATCTGGTTTTGAAACCTTGAATTTACATCCGAAACTGAAAAGAGCGATTGATGCTTTAGGGTTCAAGGAAATGACTCCTATCCAGCAGAAGGTGTTAAATTATACCTTGGCTGGACACGATGCAATTGGTCGTGCGCAAACTGGTACGGGTAAAACAGCGGCCTTCCTGATCAGTGTAATCAATGATCTGCTTAATAATCCGATTAAAGAACAGCGTTATCGTGGTGAGGCAAGGGCTCTAATCCTGGCTCCTACACGTGAACTGGCTCTGCAAATTGAAAGTGATGCTAAAGAGTTAACCAAATTCACAGATCTGCATCTGGTTACATTACTGGGTGGTGTAGATTTTGATAAGCAGAAAAAACAGCTTGATCAGAATTTTGTTGACATTATTGTGGCAACTCCAGGACGTTTGATAGATTTTGTAGAACAAAAAGAGGTTTGGCTGGACCAGATCGAATTTTTAGTGATTGATGAAGCTGACCGTCTGCTGGATATGGGATTCATTCCTTCAGTGAAAAGGATTGTACGGTTTTCACCTCGTAAAGAACAACGTCAGACTCTGATGTTCTCGGCTACGTTCAGTTATGATGTACTGAACTTGGCTCAGCAATGGTTATTCGAGCCTGTTACAGTAGAAATTGAACCTGAAAAGAAAACCAATGCTGACGTTGAACAACGTGTGTATATGGTAGCGAACCGGGACAAATATAAGCTGCTACAAGAAATTTTACGTGATGAACCAATTGAAAAGGTTATGATCTTTGCAAATCGTCGTGATCAGGTGCGCCGTCTCTATGATCATTTGAAAAAGGATGGTTACAAAGTCGTTATGCTTTCAGGTGAAATTGCTCAGGATAAACGGCTGAAAATGCTGGATCAGTTCAAAAATGGCAAGCATAACATCATGATTGCTACTGATGTGGCCGGACGCGGTATTCATGTTGATAATGTTTCACATGTTATTAATTTTACTTTACCTGAACAGTCAGATGATTATGTTCATCGTATTGGTCGTACTGGTCGTGCTGGCGCACAGGGTGTCAGTATCAGCTTTTTATCAGAAGACGATGCGTTTTATCTGCCAGCCATTGAAAAAGCAATTGGACAGAAACTGCCACTTACTCGTTTAGATGGTTATTGTTAATTAAAGTGTTTAGATGAATTATCCCGGTCAATATGCCGGGATTTTTTATGAAGCTTATTTATGAATTAGTGCGACAGTAAAACGTTAATACAGTCTGATAATCGTCGTCGCGGGAGATATCTGTACGGTTACCGGTAATCGCACCAAGAACACCAGCAGCAGCTTGTACCATTTGGCCAGTCTGCTCATCCACCACACCTTTGAGTACACCGTTATAACTGGTTTTTTCATCTACAACTACAGCAGTTGCTTTACTGCCACAAGTGCTGTTAGCTGCACTAATAGCATTATTTTTAGAAATAATATTGGTTTTACCAATTCCAGTCACTTCATACTGATTATTTTCCTTCTGAATTGCTAGACTGTTTTTTGGGGTGGTAGCACAGGCGGTCAGCATGAGCGAAGCAGCGAATAGGGAACCCAAACTTAGAATTTTTTTCATCATACACCCTAAAACTATTATTAAAAGATTGGAACTATTTGAGCATATTTACTCTGAATCATATTGAACGGGTTGTATGGAAATTGAGGTTTTATAGATATTATTTGTGAAAGCTGTTAAAAGCGCTACTGGCAAATTGTCTGTAACTCAATAAAATGAAAAGATTGTGCTAATCTAGTTTAATCTTGAATTTTATATTTAAAAATTAATGGAAGACAATACTGTAGAGCTGATTCATCACAATATTCATCAGCGGCAATCAATTGGACATTTGATTGAACCTGCTCCAAATGCAGAGCAGCTGGAACTCGCCTTTCAGGCAGCATTAACAGCACCAGACCATCACCGCTTAAAACCGACTCATTTTGTGGTTATTGCACCTGAGCAGCGCGAAACATTTGGGGAACTATTATCACAGGCAGTGGCTGATATGGGTACAATGGAAGCAGCACAGATTGAACGGGTAAAGAATCATCCTTTGCGTGCTCCGTTACTGGTCTTGGCGTTAACCCGTTTTCAAGATCACCCAAAAGTTCCTTATTTTGAACAAACATTAAGTTCAGGTGCGGCTATCCAGAACTTTTTGCTTTCCCTGCAAGCGCAAGGGTTTTCAACAATGTGGCGTTCAGGTGCTGTGGTAGAGTCCAGCTTGCTAAAAAAAGCTTTGAATTTGCGTGAACATGATTTAATTTCAGGCATTATCTATATTGGTACAGCAGCTAAAGCAATTGCACCGCGTACAGAGATAGATACACAGAATTTTGTAAGTTACTGGTCTGAATGATTTTGTTTCCATAGTATGGAACATGAAGGATAAAAATAATGTCAGAGTTGAAGTTTAGCGATCTGGTTGAACCTGTTGAAATTGACCGTAAAACTGCATTAAGAATCACTGTACTGGGTGGTGGAAGTTTTGGTACAGCTATGGCCAATATTTCTGTACGCAATGGTTGTGATACCAAGATCTGGATTCGCGATGAAGAAATTGCCCGGGAAATTAACCGGACACATATCAACCAACGCTACTTGCCAGATTATCCTTTAGAGAAAGAATTGCAGGCAGTATCTGATCTTGAAGAGGCAGTACGCGACCGTGATATTATTCTGGTAGCCATTCCAAGCCATTCTTTTCGGGATGTTATACAAAAAATTAAACCTTTTATCAGTGCGCAGGCAGTGGTTTCGCTTACGAAAGGAATTGAAGCTAAAACCTTTAGCTTTATGAGTGACATTATTCGTGATGAGTTGCCAGAAGTTCCTTATGGAGTGCTTTCGGGCCCGAACCTGGCAAAAGAAATTATGGCAGGTATGCCGGCGGGGACAGTAATCGCCAGCCATTCGGAATTGGTGCGTTATGCGGTGCAACAGGCTTTGCATAGCGCTTTATTTCGTGTATTTGGTAGTGATGACGTACATGGAGTAGAACTTGGTGGTGCTTTAAAAAATATTTATGCAGTCGCGATGGGAATGGCGGCGGCCTATAATGTAGGTGAAAACACCAAAAGTATGATTATTACACGTGCCTTGGCTGAGATGAGCCGTTTTGCTGTCAAACTGGGTGCTAATCCTTTAACATTTTTAGGTTTGTCTGGCGTTGGTGACCTGTTTGCTACCTGTAACAGTCCACTCAGCCGTAACTATCAAGTGGGTTTTGCTCTGGGTAAAGGTAAAACTTTAGAACAGGCTACGCAGGAATTAGGACAAACTGCGGAGGGGATCAATACTATCGTTCAGGTACGTACACGAGCACAAGAGCTTGAGGTATATATGCCAATCACTAATGCTTTATATGAAGTTATTTTTGAAAATGCACCGCCACTAACAATAGCCTTATCTTTGATGAAAAATGGTCATCGCAGTGATGTAGAATTTGTGTTGCCACATAATCAGGTCTAATCATCCAGACGTATCATAAATGTCATGAAAAAACGTTATGATAGGTCTGAAGTAATGGGGATAATATATGCAATTAGTTCTGATTCGACATGGTGAGGCAGCCCATCCGCCGGAAGTAACTGACAGTAAGCGACCTTTAACTGAGCGGGGTCATACACAGGCTGAGGAAACTGGAAAATATTTGAAAGATTTAATAAAGCCAGAGGTTCTTGTTGTGAGTCCGTTATTACGGGCACAAGAAACCTTGGTCCATATTCAAAAGAATTTCCCTGATGTTCCGGTACTGGTCTGTGATAAAATTAAACCAGATGATCAGGCAAAAGATGCGATTGACTGGCTAGCACAACTGCCTTACCAGTCGATTACTGTCGTGTGTCATATGAATGTTATTGCACATATTGCCGAGCAGCTTGTTCATGAGTCATTCCATCCTTTTGCACTGGCTGAAGCGCGAATTTATGAACTTCCCGTAATTGCAAATGGTCTGGCAGTCCAGCAGCAGAACTTTATTCCAGTACATTAAAATAAATTAGAAAAATGGTAGATCAGACTTAATGTTGTATTTATGGATGCCAGAAGCCAATGGAGTTTGGCAATGGTCAAATGGGGATGCCTGGAGTGAAAGCTCGAGTCTTGAACAGCTGATTCAGGAAATTAAAATATATCAAGGTGAAGAAACAGTTGTTTTTTTTCCAAGTCGCGGGCTACAACTGCTTCAGCAGCAGATGAGTAAATCTCAATATAAGCAGCTTGGTACAGAAGGGGTACGCTATCTGCTGGAAGAGTACGTAATACAGCCGATTGATCAGCTAAAAGTACTGCACTATTTTCAGGCTGCTGAAGAACGATTAACAGTCATGGGAATCGCACAGAATTCAGTAGAAACATTACTGCATTCACTGAATTTACTTCCTTTAAAAGTTGCTGCACTTTTGCCAGATTTCCTGGTTTTACCCCAGCCTGATCCCGGTGAAACTATACTTGCAAATATTCATCAGCGGTTACTTGCACGTGAAAATGAGTTTAGTGGCAATTCAATAGATGAGCTTGGAGTTTATCTGGAATTTATTCATCCGGAGACCCGTTTCCGTTGTAGCGGGCTGAGACCAGATCAGCAAATAGTACTAGATGCAGTAACTACTCAAGAGCAGAGACAGTACTTTAGTTATCAGTTCGAGCCTATTAAAAAGCCTAAACAGCATCCCTTCAATATTTTGCCTAAAGCACAAAAAAGTGAACAGTTTTCTGGTTATTGGAAAGCTTGTGCAGCAGTATTTTGTGCCATTCTTATAGTACAGTTGAGTTATGATGTATTACGCTGGTCAAAATTAAAAAAACTGGCTGATCAGACTGCGATACAGGCAATTGACCAGTATCAAGACTGGTTTGGACCTAATAGCCGTATTACTGAAGAAAATATACAAAGTCAGTTTGAAAGCCAATTGCGTATGAGCCGTAGTGCAAATACTGAGGCACTGCAAATTTTGAGCCGGGTTGGCCCAATCTTGGCCCAGCAGCAGATTCTGGCAGAGCGGGTAGGATATGAGTCATCAATATTAAGTCTTGATTTGAAAGCCAGTTCATCTGAACAGTTGCAGGCACTTACCCAGCAGTTAAACCAGCAAGGTTTTAAAGCTGAACTTGGTAATGTACAAACCCAGGGGGCGGGAGTAATCGGTTTGGTGAAAGTACAATAATGAAAATATTTGAGAAAATAGACCATTCATGGAAAAACCTGGCTGAGCGTATAGAAGACTATCTGGACGGACTTTCTCTGCGCGAAAGAATCATGGTAATTTTTACCACAGTCTTTGTGCTGGTCACAGCCGTTGGATGGTCACTCTGGACCATACATCAAGCTGCGGATGACCAGCAAAAACGTTTAAATGACCTCAAAGATCTTATGGTCTGGATGCAGACCAATGCAGTAACCATGAAACCAGCGGGAGAATCGCAGCTAACGCCGGCAGAGAAAGTGCAGCGTATTTCTCAACAGCAGGGGTTATCAGCCAGTATCCAGGCCACCGGAAAGCAGCTTCAGATTTCAGTGCAGCATGATAATTATGCTGTATTAGCCAACTTCCTAACCCAAATGGCACAGATGGGTTTAAGTATTGAAAAAATGGAGCTTATAAATCAAAACCAGCAAATCAGGCTCATTGTGACCGTGCAATAAGCTGTAAAAATAAACATAGTTCAGGCATAGCCTTTTATGTAACCTGTGCCTATAATATGGCAACTTGTAAAGCGGTAGATTTTTGCTGATATGTTCTATTCTCTGGCCCGCCCCTTGTTGTTTTCGCTAGCACCAGAGCGTGCACATGAACTGACCTTATCATTGCTAAAATCAGCCCATAAGTTTGGAATTGGACATCAGACAGTTGCCCATAAGCCTGTGACCTGTATGGGAATCGAATTCCCCAACCCGGTCGGTCTAGCAGCAGGTTTGGATAAAAATGGCGCTTATATTGATGCTTTAGCTGCATTGGGTTTCGGTTTTATTGAAATCGGAACAGTTACTCCACGTCCCCAAAGTGGTAATCCTCAGCCACGTTTATTTAGGATTCCTGAGGCAAAGGCCATCATTAACCGTATGGGTTTTAATAATGATGGTGTTGATCGGCTGGTTGAGAATGTAAAAGCAGCGAAATATAAAGGCATTCTGGGAATTAACATCGGTAAAAACGCTGATACCCCTGTAGAAAATGCAGTTTCGGACTATCTGACCTGTCTTGAAAAAGTATATAATTATGCTTCTTATGTGACAGTAAATATTTCTTCCCCAAATACCAAAAATTTACGCGATCTGCAAAGTGGTCATGCTTTGACCGAGTTGCTTAAAACATTGAAAAACCGACAGCTTGAGCTCGCAGAGCAATATCAGCATTATGTGCCTCTAGTTTTAAAGGTTGCGCCGGATCTGAGCCAGCAGGATATCGAATTTATTGCTTCCCAGCTGGTTATCTTCAAAATTGATGGGCTGATTGTGACCAACACTACTTTATCCCGTGAAGGAGTAGAGGGTTTGGCCTGTGCAGATGAGAGCGGTGGATTGTCTGGTGCACCAGTATTTGAGAAAAGTAACCAGTGTTTGCAGGAATTTGCGAAAAGGCTAAAAGGTCAGGTCGCTCTGGTGGGTGTGGGTGGGATTGTGTCTGGAAACCAGGCTGCTGTAAAACAACAGTATGGTGCCCAGCTTGTACAGATTTACAGTGGTCTTATCTATACTGGACCAAATTTGATCAAAGACTGTGTTGATGCCATGAATTAATTTATGAATACCATCGATATAGTTATCCTGATTATCCTGCTCATTGGAGGGCTTAACGGTTTGCGACAAGGATTTGTAAAGGCCTTTGCGAACTTGGTAGGATGGGTATTTGCACTGATTATTGGTGCAAAATATGCCAATATTCTCGCGCCTTCTATGGTGGTACTCAGTCATGATCCGGTGGTCCAGAAAATTGCCGCCTTTGCATTTATTGCCCTGATCATTGTTGTGCTGACTTGGATTGTCACCGCATTTCTGAATGGTATTCTGAAAACTTTTAAATTAGGTCCATTAAACCGTTTGGCTGGTGGAGCTTTTGGTTCGCTTAAAGGCCTGCTGGTAGTCTTGATTACTATGCAAGGCTTGGGCCCTTGGGTGGAAAGTTCTCCTCACTGGAAGCAGTCCAGACTGATACAAGCCTTATTACCTTATGCGCCTATGGCAACTGAAATCTCTAAAAATGTGGCGAATCATGCATTAGATGAAATGAAGTCTGAACAACAGCCTGCATCTTCTCCTTCTCGGCGTGAGTCCAATGATACAGCTGCCAGTGAGCGTTCAAACCATTCAACAAATAATCCTTTTTATTAATCCTAGCCTGTCTGCGAGGTTGTTATGTGTGGAGTAGTTGGTATAGCCGGTAAAGCGCCAGTTAACCAAATGTTGTTTGATGCTTTGACGATGTTGCAACATCGTGGACAAGATGCAGCTGGGATTGTAACCTGCCATGAAGGACGTCTTTTCTTGAGAAAAGATAATGGTATGGTACGCGATGTATTCCATACGCGTCATATGCGCGCCTTGCTGGGTAATTACGGCATCGGACATGTACGTTATCCTACTGCGGGTTCATCAAGTAGTGCCGAAGCCCAGCCATTTTATGTAAACTCACCTTATGGGATTACCTTGGCACATAACGGCAATCTGGTAAATGCAAAAGACATTCATGAAGACCTGTTCAAAACTGACTTGCGTCATATGAACACTGATTCGGATTCAGAAGTGCTGCTTAATGTATTTGCCCATGAGTTACAGAAGAGTGGCAAGTTAGAGCCATGTGCAGAAGATATTTTCCATGCTGTAAGCCGTGTGCATGATCGCTGTAAGGGAGCTTACGGTGTAGTAGCCATGATTACGGGACATGGTGTAGTCGGGTTTCGCGATCCTAACGGGATTCGCCCTTTAATTTATGGATCACGTGAAACAGAAGAAGGTACTGAATATATTATTGCTTCAGAATCTGTGGCAATTACTGCGCTGGGTTTTAAAATCGAGCGTGATGTAGCACCAGGCGAGGCCATCTTTATTGATTCACAAGGTCAGCTATTTACCCAGCAATGTGCCAAGAACCCTTCTTATCGTCCATGTATCTTTGAATATGTTTATTTCGCACGTCCTGATGCCATTATTGATGGTATTTCGGTGTATAAATCCCGTTTACGCATGGGAGAAACACTTGCAGCAAAAATTTTGCGTGAATGGGGCGAAAATCATGATATTGACGTGGTGATTCCTATTCCAGATACCAGCCGTACATCTGCATTGGAGTTGGCTAATATTCTCGGGGTGAAATTCCGCGAAGGTTTTATGAAGAACCGCTATATCGGACGAACCTTCATCATGCCGGGGCAGCAGCAGCGTAAGAAATCTGTACGCCAAAAATTAAACCCGGTTGAGTTGGAATTCAAAGGCAAAAATGTCTTGCTGGTAGATGACTCAATTGTTCGCGGTACTACCTGTAACGAAATCATTCAGATGGCACGTGATTCTGGAGCCAAACAGGTCTTTTTTGCTTCGGCTGCACCAGAAGTCATGTATCCGAATGTTTACGGGATTGACATGCCGGCCAAATTTGAACTGATTGCGTCAGGCCGTAGTGTTGAGGAAGTGCGTGAAATTATTGGTGCTGACCGTTTGATTTTCCAGGATCTGGAAGACTTGAAAGATGCGGTTCGTACCAAGAAAGTTCCTCATCTGACCGAGTTTGATTGTTCTGTATTTGATGGTATATATGTGACAGGCAATATTGATGAAATTTATCTAGAAGATCTGGAAAAATTGAGAAACGATATGGCCAAAAAGGGTAAAGACCCATATATCGATGTCAATATTGATGCCGCTTCTGTTGATTTGACCGGAATCAGGGAAGAGTAAGCGCAAACACGTTAAAAAGCGGGTTTTGCCCGCTTTTTTACTTTAAGATAGGCAAAACAATGTAATCAGGTAATTTTACATTGAAAGACGTCAGCCATTATTTAATTACTAATAAAAATATGATGTGGTCCATGAGCATTTGCCTGCTTGCGATCATTTTAAGTATATTTATTCTCAATAGCCTGTTGGGTCTAATAGTTCATTTTTTTGATCCTGAACAAGCTGTCATGTGGCATGTATTCAGCCCTTATCTGATCTTATTGTTATTACTGGTAATGGGTGGTTCGGTTGCCTATGAACGCTATGTATTTCGTTCTGGGGGGCATACGCTTGCTAAACAGCTAAAAGCTCGGCGTCTTAATCTGATTGAAAGCACACCTGAGGAAAGTGTAGCTATTCATTTAAATGAACATTTGGCACAAAAGTTCATGATCAATCCTCCAACTTTATATGTGCTGCCGGATGAGATCGGTGTAAATGCTTTAACCGCTGGCTTCCATCCCCAGGATATTGTAATTGTGTTGACATGGGGGGCATTGCAAAACCTCGATGAGTTAGAACTTTACGGGTTACTCAGTCATGAGTTTAACCAGATACTTTCTGGCGAAACAGCTGAAAATACCCGGCTTAAGATCGTTTATAGTAGCCTGACTACTTTTAGCCAATGGGGCAGTAAAATTGCCAAATTAGGGTTTCGAAAAACTACTATCAATAAACGTCACCAATTTGAAACAACGTTTGTCGCAATAGGAGGTATTATCTGGCTGGTTGGCAGTTTGGGCGTGTTGGTGACTCGTCTGATCAAATATCTGACTTTAGGTGGACGTACCTTCCGGAATGATTTTAAAACCAAGCGTCTTATTCAAAACGATGCCAATATTCAGACCTTACTCCGAATTTATGTGCATCATGCAGGTTCACAGATTCATAGTGAATATTCAGAATCAATTGCCCATATGTGTTTTGCCAACTCATTGAGTCCGCAAAGCTGGATGAATATTCATCCCAATATTGAAGAAAGAATTTACGAACTAAATCCTGCCTTACTACAAGACTTACAGCTTGAAAACCTGAAAAAGCTGCGTAGCCAACCATTTTTTAGCCTGTTTCGTTCTCTGGAAGAAATTAATGGCGAAGTCTACAATCCCTGGACTTCTCCACAACCGCTACCTTTATTACGTTTGTCTCCTATCAGCTTTGCTATTAATGATGCAATCAAACCTCTCAAGCCTGAAATACGTCGTGGCATGAAGCGCCCCGAGCTGATCCAGCGTGCTATGTTGACTGCTACTGGGTCAAGAGAAGTTATGGTTGCGATCTTGATGATTCGTCAATATCGGGAATTTATTCCTAAAGAAGCTGAAGTTAGCCGTGCAATTGTGGATGCATTGCTGAATCTGGACGGTCGTGTACATATCCAGATTTTTTTAGAGGCCTGTAAAAATATTGGTCATATACCCGCATCTATTGCCCGTCAATTTCTAACCCGACTGGCAAAAATTATTCAAGAAGATGGTGAAATTGGACTGCTCGATGCTTTATTGCTCGAAAAAGTTAAATATGAGCTAAATCTGATGCCTTTGCACATGCCTGTATCTTTAGAAGACGCTAAACCGCAGATTGTACGGCTGGTCGACGCACTATTGCATGTACAGCAGATTAACAGTCCAAACCAGCTAGATGTACGATATAAAATTTTACAACAGGTTCTTACTCTGGATGAGCTGTCTTTATATGAAGAAATTTCTGATGAGCCGCTCGATTTGGCAGAGATTTTAAATGATATTGCGGGGCTATTACTGCGTGACCGGTTAAGCATGCTGGGAATTGCCGAGCTTTGCCTGTGGCATGACCGGATTATTACCCAAGATGAGCTCGATGTACTAGAGTTGCTCTACTGGCGATTGGGTTTTGAAACCAGAGAAATTATTGACCAGATGCAAAAGAAGAATAGTGTCATGATTATTTGAAACTGGTGACGATTTTATTGAATCAGAATATGCACCATGATGAATGAATAAAATATCTGAACCGGCCAGAAACTACAGCAAAGCATATAAAAGCCCGTTAGAATAGCTTTCAGGAAAATTAGGGTAGTAACATGATTGGGCATGAGCGGAAAATACTGGCAACTTTAGGAATTGATGTCTGGATTCCTCGAGGTACTGTATCAGCACGCCTTGGCAATACACCAATCTGGCGTGACCAGACAGCAAAGGTTGAGCCGTTACATTTTCATGATCATGTAAAAAATGTTAAGCCTGATTCTGCTACAGAAAACCTGCAAAAAAAAATCACGGATATTGTTGAGCAGGTAGTAGCTATTGATACACTACCACCTCAAGCTGAAAAAGAGCACCTGCCAGCAGCTTCCAAGGATGCAAATGCTGCAGAGGCTGTCAATCCTATAGTAGAAGTTGAAGCTTTTAGTGTGCAGGCTTATAGTTTGGTGCACTGTACAATTTTAATAAATGCTACCCGTCTAACTGAGCCGCAGCAACAGCTATGGTTAAATATTCAGCGTAGCTTGTCAGGGCAGTATAGTTTGTTGGAATGGCCTTTCCCATTGCCCAATTTTCAGGATAATCGTGGTGTAGGTTGCTATGTACAAGGTTTTATTGATGCTATTGCCTATGAAAAATCAATATTAAGCTTAGGTGATATTCCATATCTGAATCATTCAAAAATTATCCGTTTAGCCAGTTTGCAGGAAATGCTAGATAAACCGTTACTGAAGAAACGCCTGTGGCAATTTATGTATAAAAAGATGGAATAGCAGATAAATAGGAATACAAAAATGGATAAAAAGCGCGTAGTTGTATTTAGCCAGATTGATCAGACCATTCTTGAGCGTTTGCAACAGCAATATGAAGTTCAGGTATTAAATCCTAAATCAGGTGATATTAATGAGCAAATCCGTCAGGCAGTAACAAATGCTGATGGCATGATTGGTTCGGGACGAGTGCTGAATGAATCTAACCTAGCGAGTGCACAGCAGCTTAAGATTATTTCAACTGTAAGTGTTGGTTATGATAATTATGATGTGGATTATCTAAACCAGAAAAAAATCTGGCTTTCAAATACTCCGCATGTCTTAACAGAGACTACTGCTGATTTGGCTTTTAGTTTATTGATGAGTGCAGCACGCAGAGTGCCTTATCTGGACCAATGGACCAAGCAGGGTCAGTGGAAACGTACGGCGGGGACTGAACAGTTTGGTCAAGATATTTTTGGCAAAACTTTAGGTATTATTGGTTTGGGGAATATTGGTGCGGCAGTCGCACGTCGTGGATATTATGGTTTTAATATGGATATTCTATATCATAACCGCCGTGAGAAACCTGAACTTGCCCAGCCTCTTGCAGCAAAATATTGCTCAATGAGTGAACTGCTTCAGCACTCTGATTTTATAGTCATGGCAGTCGACTTAAATCATGAATCTAAAGCTCTCATCGGCCAGGCAGAATTTGATCAGATGCAATCCCATGCTGTATTCGTCAATATTGCACGTGGTTCAGTTATAGATGAAGCAGCACTGATCAATACTCTAAAACAGAACAAGATTTTTGCTGCCGGACTTGATGTTTATACCAAAGAACCTTTACAGGAATCTGAACTGTTTAACCTGTCAAATGTTGTTACTCTGCCTCATGTGGGTTCTGCAACAGAAGAAACCCGTAAAAAAATGGCCGAGCTGGCTTATCAGAACTTAGTACAGGCTCTGGAAGGCCAAATTCCACGCTATCTGGTTAACCCTGACTTTAACTAAAGCTTCATAACACTTCACTGCATTTTTCTTCAATGTTGAGTGTTATATTAGCTAAAGATGAATTCAGCTATGGAATCAAGATTGAAAAAGTTTTTGCTTGCAGCGGGACTGAGCAGTCTGACCACTTTCAGTCCAGCACTTACTTTTGACGCTCCTTCTTCATTTGGTCAGGTAGAAGTACCTGATATTGGTGGAGGAGTAGGGTTAATTGATCAGCAGCAAGAGCGCTTCATTGGTGAAAAAGTTTATCGTGAAGTTCATAAACAAATGCCGGTCATGCAAAACCCTTGGCTTGAAGACCAGTTATATTCTATTTTTACCCGTATCTTAAGCCAGACTCAAGCAGGGCAGCCAATTGGACTAGTAGTAATTAAAGATTCTCAAATTAATGCTTTCGCTGTGCCGGGCGGGCTGTTTGCAATTAATACGGGGATGGTAACTTCTGCCCGTAATATTGATGAGGTGGCAGGGGTGATGGCACATGAGATTGCGCATGTTACCCAGCGACATTACAGCCGTTCTAAAGAGGCATTTAAAGGTCAGGGTCTGCTTGCACTGGCTGGTGTTTTGGTGGGAGCAACCATTGCTTCACAGGCTGATGGAGAAGCAGGTACAGCAGTTATGCTCGGTACTCAGGCTGCCTTAATGGATAAACAGCTAACCTACAGCCGCAACCAGGAACGTGAAGCAGACCGTATAGGCATGCAATATATGTACTCGGCTGGCTACAATCCACAAGGCATGGCAGATTTTTTTGAGCTGATGAACCGTTCTACTAGCCGTGTCAGTTTTATGCCAGATTTTTGGCTCACTCATCCCTTAACCTCACAGCGCATGAGCGAAGCAAGACTACGTGCTAACCAGTTGCCTAAAGTAAAAAGTAGTTTATCTGACCCTGATTTTGAAATTGTTAAGCTTTATACTGCGGTGGTCGCTAATCAGGCAACTGAAAATCAGCTGTCTATTTTGGCAAAACAGGGCAGCTTTGCAGGCCAGTTGGCGTTAGCTACATTTTATGAACAGCAGGGCGATTATGGTCAGGCACAAACAGCATTAAATCAGGCAAAAATGGCAAACCGTCCACATCCGCTGATTTCTCTTATACAGACTGATATTTATCTTGGACAAAACAAGATAGATCTGGCTTTAAATACAATTAGCCCGTTACAGCGCATTATGCCAGAAAATCGGTCATTAGCTTATAAACTGGCTGAAGTACTAATCCAGCAACAGCAGCCAATACAAGTAATTAAACTGGTACAGCGCTTTACTAATAATAATCCAAGAGATGTATATGGATGGCATTTAATGCAACAGGCAGCTACACTTGAGCCGGCTTCAGCCTTAAAAGCTGTGAATGTATTACGTTATCGTGCTGAGGTGGAATACTGGAGTGGAGAAGAAGAAGCGGCAATTAAGTCGATGTTGCATGCACAGCGACTGGCAAAAAATAATAATGCGATGTCTGCCAGAATTGATGCACGATTAAATCAGATGCAACAGGAGCGCCAATTAAAAATCTAAATGATAGAGACCAGAACGTTAAGAAAGCTTGGCCTTGATTTTACCTGAAACAGCAGAAGGGTCGGCACGTCCGGCTATGATCGGACGTAGAGAATTCATCACCTTACCCATATCTTTCATGCTAGTCGCTCCTTGAGCAGCAATTGTTTGCTCAATGAGAGAATCAAGTTCTTCCTCAGTCATAGCTGCTGGTAGAAATTGGGAAATAATCTCAATCTCGGCTTGTTCTTTACTAGCTAAATCTTCGCGGCCAGCGCCCTGATAGGCTTTTACTGACTCTTTACGTTGCTTGATCTGTTTCTCAATGACCGCAAGAACCTGAGAATCATCAAGCTCTTTGCGTTCATCAATTTCGATTTGCTTGATGGCTGCCTGCAGACCACGAAAAACAGTCACTGTTGCCATAGCTTTGGCACGCATTGCAGTTTTCAATGCATCAGTAATCTGTTCTTTTAAAGTAGTCATAATATTTTCCAGGCAGTAATCAGTCACAAATTAATTAGTAAAGGCGAGTAGTACGTACAGATTCACGAGCCAGTTTTTTCTGGTAACGCTTAACTGCAGCAGCTTTTTTACGCTTACGTTCTTGAGTTGGTTTTTCGTAGAATTCACGCTTACGAACGTCAGCAAGAACACCTGCTTTTTCGCATGAACGTTTGAAACGACGGATAGCTACGTCTACTGGTTCGCCTTCTTTCAACTTAACTTGTGGCATGAAGAATCCTCTAAGTTTATGGATAAGTACACAGGCAGGATTGCCCGCATACACAAGTGAAGGCCATTATTTTACTCATTTACTTCTCATACCACAAGTCTATAATAGTTTCTGCATTATTTTTTCGCATTGGATAAAGGCAGTTTAATGATTGTTTTAGGCTTGGAAACTTCTTGTGATGAAACCGGATTGGCTCTTTATGACAGCGAGCAGGGTTTACGTGGGCAAGTACTTTATAGCCAGATCAAGCTGCATGCAGAGTATGGTGGAGTAGTGCCGGAGCTGGCTTCACGGGATCATGTACGCAAGCTGATTCCGCTTTTAGATGAGCTGCTGATACAAAGTGGTGTTAAAAAGACTGAAATTGATGCAGTTGCCTATACCCGTGGGCCAGGTTTAATGGGCGCGCTAATGACCGGAGCACTTTTCGGACGTACTCTGGCATTTGCCTTGAACAAACCGGCAATTGGGGTTCACCATATGGAAGGCCATATGCTGGCGCCCTTACTTTCAGATACTCCACCTGAATTCCCATTTGTCGCGCTTTTGGTTTCAGGTGGGCATTCCCAGTTAATGGCAGCTTATGGTATCGGACAATATGAATTACTGGGTGAGTCTATTGATGATGCCGCCGGTGAGGCTTTTGATAAAGTCGCGAAAATGATGAATCTGCCGTATCCGGGAGGACCAAATATTGCCAGACTTGCCCAGCAGGGTAATCCGACTGCATTTGATTTTCCACGTCCGATGTTACACCAGGGTCTGACCTTTTCATTTAGTGGTTTAAAAACTGCTGTTTCGGTCCAGCTTAAAAAAGTTGAAGGCCAAAATCGTGAAGCCGATATTGCTGCCAGTTTTCAAGAAGCTATTGTCGATACTTTAGTAAAAAAATCAGTCAAGGCATTAAAACAGACCGGGTTAAACCGTTTGGTAATAGCAGGTGGTGTAAGTGCAAACCAGCGTTTACGTGAACAGCTGGAAAGTAGCTTAAACAGAATTAAAGCTTCAGTTTATTATGCTGAGCCTGCACTCTGTACAGATAATGGTGCCATGATTGCATTTGCTGGTTACCAGCGTCTGAAAGCAGGACAACAGGATGGCTTATCTGTAACCACTACACCGCGCTGGCCAATGACAGAGCTTACTTGTCCGGCAGAAATATAATTTTGGTTTAATTAAGGAAGAGGCTTTTGCCTCTTTTTTATTTTCTATTGATCTGGTGTTTAAAATGAATAAATATTTTACTTGCTATGTGTTTGCTTCTCTTTTTCTTTCTGGTTGTACGGTTCAGCATAATTTAATAAATGAAACCCCGAGTCAGATTGCTCAAGGACATAATCAGGTGATTCATCAATACTTTGATGAAAAAAACACCTCAGGTGTGCTGGTTATTCAAACAGATAAAAAAATTAATCTGTATGGTAATGCTCTAAGCCGCGCAAATACAGAATATGTGCCAGCCTCTACATTTAAAATGTTGAATGCCCTGATCGGATTGGAGAACCAGAAAACGGATATTAATGAAATATTTAAATGGAAGGGCGAGAAAAGGTCATTTACCGCTTGGGAAAAAGACATGACACTAGGAGAAGCCATGAAGCTTTCCGCAGTCCCAGTCTATCAGGAACTTGCGCGACGTATCGGTCTTGATCTCATGCAAAAAGAAGTAAAACGTATTGGTTTCGGTAATGCTGAAATTGGACAGCAGGTTGATAATTTCTGGTTGGTAGGGCCATTAAAGGTTACGCCTATTCAAGAGGTAGAGTTTGTTTCTCAATTGGCGCATACACAGCTTCCATTTAGTGAAAAAGTGCAGGCTAATGTAAAAAATATGCTTCTTTTAGAAGAGAGTAATGGCTACAAAATTTTTGGAAAGACTGGTTGGGCAATGGATATAAAACCACAAGTGGGCTGGTTGACCGGCTGGGTTGAGCAGCCAGATGGAAAAATTGTCGCTTTTGCATTAAATATGGAAATGCGGTCAGAAATGCCGGCATCTATACGTAATGAATTATTGATGAAATCATTAAAACAGCTGAATATTATTTAAGAGCTTGACAGAAACTCTAATTTTATAAAAAGCCCACTTGAGATAAATGGGCCTTTTATAATCTGTCTAAAAATGAAACCTGTTAATTTTTCTGGCTTAAAATTTTACAGTGCTTTTAGTTGTTGTGATCCAATCCAGTGTTTAGAGAACTGATAGGCGGCACGTCCTGACCGTTGGCCACGTGCCTGACACCAGCGTAGGGCTTCAGCACGGGCTTCGTCATTCATTGGCATATCTGCTTTAGCAAGATAGTGTTCTACAATGGTTAAATACAGGTTTTGATCCATTGGATAGAATGAAAGCCACATTCCAAAACGATCCGAGAGTGAAATTTTTTCCTCAATGGCTTCTTGTGGATGCAACTCGGTATATTGCGGTACATCTACACGAGTCACTGGCGTATTCTCATGCATAAACTCTGGTAACAGATGTCGACGGTTGCTGGTTGCATAAATAATAAAATTACTTGAACCTGACTGTAATGAGCCATCAAGTACACTTTTTAAGCTGCGATAGTTTTCATCTTCAGCATTAAAGGCCAGATCATCGCAGTAGACAATGAACTTTTCCGGACGCTTCTGGATGAGCTTCTGGATTTCAGGAAGATCAGACAGATCATCACGTTCAATTTCAATTAAACGTAATCCTTGATCTTTATACTCGGTTAAAAGGGCACGGACAATTGAAGATTTTCCTGTGCCGCGTGAACCGGTAAGGAGAACATCATTGGCGGGCAGATTCTGCAAAAATTGTCGTGTATTTTGAATAATTTTTTCTTTTTGTCTTTCGATTCCTTTCAGGTCATCTAAATAGATTTGTTTCGGTTCGAAAATGGGTTTAAGTTGTTTATCCTGCCATTTATAAGCCGGAGCAGAGAAGTCTGTCTGCTGTTTAAGCTCAGGTAAAAATTGCTGGACCTGCTGTAATACGGTAGAGAGAGTTTGAAGTATATTCTCTGGTAGAGTGAGGTTTGTCATAATTTTTCAGGTGTTATCGAAATAGCTAAATAGTAGCACTAGCAATACCGTAAATAGTACTACAATATCAAAAAGGCCAATGATTATAGTTTTTTGCAATTGATTAGTGGCGAAAAAGATCAGATATTCTCAATAAAAACTTTGAGCACAAATATCAAAGGATAGGCACATAATGTTAAAAGAATTAACTCAAACTATTAATCCGCATCAGGCATATCGGGTTAAAAAATTAAAACATCAGCTGGAAGGGGCCGAATCCTATGAAGAGTGGAAATCTGTTGCATTAAAACTTGATGAAGAAACCGGTGCTCAAGAATGGAAACTCGACAATAGCTCTCCTTATTTTGATACAGAGATTATTTCACATCGTTTGAACCTGCTTAAAAAATATCGCCTGCAGCAGCGCACTTTAGACCTGGTCGCTATTTTACGTGAAGGCTTAAGTTATGATATTGCCAACATTGGCCATCCAATGTTATTTACCGCAACGTATATTGGCACTAAAAAAATAATTGAAGATTACATTGAGGAAATGAGTGCAAGCTTGGCTTATATTGCCTCTAATGAATGTCATAGCTTTAACCTGAAAGAAAAAATAGACTTTTTTGAAAACTGCCAGATTGCTTATGGACAGCCAGTACTCATGTTTTCAGGCGGCGCTACTTTAGGGTTATTTCATACAGGGGTTTGTAAAACCCTGATTGAACAAGATCTGATGCCCAAAGTGCTATCAGGTTCGAGTGCAGGCGCCATTATGACTGCCATGCTAGGGGTTTCTTCGCCTAATGAACTGGAAAGTATTATGAGTGGAGAGAGTTTTTTTACCGAAGCTTTCCATTTTCGTAAACTGACTGATGTACTCAAAGGTAATGGCGGTCTGGCTGATGTGCGCTATCTCAAGCAGTTTCTGATGGAAAATCTTGGAGACCTGACTTTTGCTGAAGCCTACGAAAAATCCGGACTACACATTAACGTTGCTGTGGCGCCATATGATGCAACACAAAATGCCCGGATTATGAATGCCTATACTGCACCTAACTTGCTGGTCTGGAGCGCTGTATTGGCTTCCTGTGCGGTTCCAGTTCTGTTCCCACCGGTACGCCTGACCAGCAAACGCTATGATGGTCAATATACCCAATATATGGGCAATACTAAATGGGTAGATGGCAGTGTACGCAGTGATTTCCCACAAGAAAAAATGGCCCGTCTGTATAACCTGAATTATAGTATCGCCAGTCAGGTGAATCCGCATGTTGTGCCATTTATGCAAAGTGATGAAAACCGCTATCGTAAAGATGTTCTGAGCTGGCCCGAACGGATTGTACGGCGTCAAGGTAAAGTGATCGCTATGGGAATGATGGATTTTACTCGTGAACGCTTAGGTGCAATCCAGCCTGTACGCCGTTTGCTTGATCACGGCTATGGCATTATTGGACAACGTTATTACGGCGATGTAAATATTATCGCCAAATATAATTTACGTCATTATAGCTATATGCTGAAAAATCCGCGACCACATCTGTTTAAGCTATTACAGCGCGAAGGAGAGCAGGCAACCTGGCCTAAAATCTCCATGATTGAAATTCATGCCCGTATCGGAAAAACAATTCAGCATTGTCTGGAGCTTCTACATTATCAAGAAACTCAGCAAGAGAAAAGTCAAGATCATGCAGATGCCTGATCTTGAAAATTCATTTGAAAACCTGATTCTGCGAAATGGCCTGTCAAGCCAGAGGTTTGGCCGCCGTCTGTATCATTTGAGCCAAAATGGAACACCGTATTGGCTTAAGTTTCAACTATCCGAAGTGCAACCTGAATATGAAAAAGGATTTTTACATGAACTGCAAATTTATCGAAAGCTGGGAAAATTAGAGCCAAGTATTCTTCTGCCTGCACGTATCATTGAGTTAAATCAGATTGCAGAATTTAGCCACTTAAAAGGAGAGGGATTAATTCTGCCTCACAGTGATTACTGGTTGGGTGAGCCTGCACAGCAACTATCTTTTGAACAAGCACAGCAGAAAATTTTTGCAATGTTAGGCTGTTTGCAAATTTTGCATCAAACTGGCTGGATTCATGGTGACTTAAAGCCACAGCATTTTTTATATTGCCATAATCAGCTCACTTTAATTGACTTTGAGCAGAGTCAGCCAGTTACACAAGTTCATAAGGCCACCACATTGAATGCCACACCACGCTATATGGCGCCAGAACTGTTTCATGGAGAAATAAAAACGGTTAGAACTGATTTATATGCACTTGGAGTTATTTTATATGAGTGGTTAAGTGGAAAACGTCTAATTGCCAGAAATTATCAGGATTGGGCAGTGCTACACTGTCAGACGTTAAAAATAAGATTACCAGACGTATTTATACCATTTTTTCCGCTTTTAAATGGCTTGTTAAGCAAATATAAAGATCAGCGTTTTCAACAGGTAAATGAAGCGCTCTATCATTTGAAATATTAGAAATGTTTCAAAAATAAACATAAGTTTTTGATTTGTTTTTTATTTAAGCAAACGTTAGGTTTTTTCATAAAAAAGGCTTGTCATGATTCTGTCTTCTCTATAATATACACAGCCATCGGGGGCGTGGCGAAATTGGTAGACGCACTGGATTTAGGTTCCAGCGCCGCGAGGGGTAAGAGTTCGAGTCTCTTCGCCCCCACCATTTTAAAGAGAATTATTTTCTTTAAAATTTATTTAGGTGAAAATCCTGAATACGCTTCAAATAGAGGATTGGTGTAATGGTAGCATGACGGTCTCCAAAACCGTTCGTCAAGGTTCGAATCCTTGATCCTCTGCCAATTATCTTTTGAGATAATTTTATATCATCGGGGGCGTGGCGAAATTGGTAGACGCACTGGATTTAGGTTCCAGCGCCGCGAGGTGTAAGAGTTCGAGTCTCTTCGCCCCCACCATTTTAAAGAGAATTATTTTCTTTAAAATTTATTTAGGTGAAAATCCTGAATACGCTTCAAATAGAGGATTGGTGTAATGGTAGCATGACGGTCTCCAAAACCGTTCGTCAAGGTTCGAATCCTTGATCCTCTGCCAATTATCTTTTGAGATAATTTTATATCATCGGGGGCGTGGCGAAATTGGTAGACGCACTGGATTTAGGTTCCAGCGCCGCGAGGTGTAAGAGTTCGAGTCTCTTCGCCCCCACCAATGATGATAGATAACGGGGATGTGGCGAAATTGGTAGACGCACTAGCTTCAGGTGCTAGCGCCGCGAGGTGTAGGAGTTCGAGTCTCCTCATCCCCACCAGATTCAAAAAGACCAGTATATTTAATACTGGTCTTTTTTTTTATGGGAGAAATTATTGAAAACTTGAAAAAATACCAGCTATTTAAAATTATATAAGCTGGCCTTTTAAATATTAATGCAAAAAATATAAATAAAATGATTCACTTAAGCTTTTAGATGATCTTCGAATTCTTCCCCAAGTTGCACAGCCAAAGAATTACCTGAAAGTTCACAAGTGACTAAACCATATTGTTTTTTAAAACTGAATGTAAACCCACGGCCATCGGCCAGACTTTTAACTGAGTACCCCAATTTTTCTAACCAGATTTTGAAAGCTATTAAATTTTTTGCTTTGACAACTCTTTTCATCAGAGATCTCCTGCTTGACATATAAGTAAATTAATAAGGCTATTGCTTTATAATTTAAAGGGCAGATATATATCTTTTGGTGAGATAATATTATTTTAATTAATATAGAGTTGTAAAAATAATCAAATTTCACAGAAAATATTTTATTTAACTTATTGAATAAATTACTTTTAAACTAAATAGGCCTGTAGAAAAAACTTTAATCAGGTAATTGTAAAAAATAATGTCTAATTTAAGAAAAAATAATTATCTAGGCTGTTAAAAGCTATGTATAAATCAACCTCAAGACAGCTTGTTGAAAGGCTTATCCTTAGCAAGGATAAACCCAGTTCAGAATTATGTACCACTTA
Source organism: Acinetobacter sp. 1294596 (assembly GCF_000582925.1). NCBI lineage: Bacteria > Pseudomonadati > Pseudomonadota > Gammaproteobacteria > Moraxellales > Moraxellaceae > Acinetobacter > Acinetobacter sp. 1294596. The sequence continues at coordinate 62,010 of NZ_JFCC01000005.1, forward strand.
GAAATTATCTTTTAGTATGCGAATACGCGAAAACTCTTCTTCGCTCTCCGCCCTTAAAAAAGGATTGGTTTCAAGTTCCAGTGCAATCGTAGTTGGAAGTGTGCATTGATGGGAGTCACGCATTTTTCTCACCTGCTCCACACGGCTATGTAGTGCCAGATTATCTGGTTCAACTGTCAGCGCAAATTCAGCATTGGAGAGTGTATATTCATGGGTACAATATACTTGTGTCCTTGGAGGTAAAGCGGCTAACCGATTAAGTGAGTGATACATCTGTGCATATGTCCCTTCAAATACTCGCCCACACCCCATGGCAAATAAAGTATCACCACAAAATAAAATGTCTAGCTCATCAATAAAATAAACAATATGGCCCAAGGTGTGTCCCGGTACAGCTAAAATATCTACTTTTAAATGGTTAAATTTAAAGTGATTCTCATGCTGTAAGGGATGAGAAATAAAGGGAATATGGCTAAGTTCTTCTCGTGGCCCATAGACTGGAATATTCCGCTCAGTAATCAGTTCAGGCACACCACCAATGTGATCCTTGTGCCAATGAGTGAGCCAAATCTGTGATAATATGAGGTTACGGGTTTGACAGAAGTCTTGTACGAGTTGAGCCTCAGTAGGATCAACTACAACTGCTTCCTTGGTTGAACTATCTTCAAGTATCCAGATATAATTCTGAAGCTGGTTTTTAACATCAATGCAATGCACTTTATATGTCATGTTTTTCCTAAACACTCAGATCTTTTTATTAGTATAACCAATCTCCAGAAAGAATTATGTGCTTATATTTTTCGACTAGAAAGAAAAAAGCCCACCGCTAGCGAGCTTAATTTATTGATAAAAAATTAGCCCTGTTCGCGTGCAATTGCACGATACCCAATATCTTTACGGTATTGAACGCCATTGAAGGTTACTTTTTGGCAAAGTTCTAATGCTTTTGCTTGTGCCTCACCAATAGTATTGCCAAGGGCAGTCACACAGAGTACACGGCCACCCGCCGTCACAATTTCGCCATTTTCATTGGCTTTGGTTCCTGCATGGAATACTTTGGCATCCGTCATTTCAGTGTTTAGACCAGAAATCACATCACCACTGCTTGAGGTTTCTGGGTAGCCTTTAGACGCTAAAACGATACCAACCGTTTTACGCTCATCCCATTCAGCTTCTGAAGGCAAATTACCTTCAATACCTGCTTGAACCAAATCAACCAAAGATGATTTTAAACGCATCATAATTGGTTGCGTTTCAGGGTCGCCAAAACGACAGTTAAACTCGATTACTTTCGGTTGACCTTGTTCATCAATCATTAAGCCTGCATATAAGAAACCTGTATAAACATGACCGTCTTTTTTCATACCTTCAACGGTAGGACGCATCACTTCATTCATAGTTTTTTCAAATACGTCAACAGTCACCACAGGCGCAGGAGAGTAAGCACCCATACCCCCAGTGTTAGGACCTTGGTCCCCTTCAAAAATACGCTTATGGTCTTGAGATGTTGCCATTGGCAAGATGTTGTCACCATCAATCATACAAATGAAAGATGCTTCTTCACCTGCAAGGAATTCTTCGATCACAACACGAGAGCCCGCATCACCAAATTTGTTACCAGCAAGCATGTCGTCAATCGCAGCAAATGCTTCTTCATTGGTCATCGCAACGATTACGCCTTTACCTGCAGCAAGACCGTCAGCCTTGATCACGATCGGTGCACCATTTTTTTCAACGAATGCTTTTGCAGCATCTACTTCAGTAAATACATCGTAGAAAGCTGTTGGAATGTTATGGCGTTTTAAGAAATGTTTAGCGAACGCTTTAGAGCCTTCCAGCTGTGCAGCGAATTGAGTTGGACCCCAAATTTTAACGCCCGCTTCGCGGCAAGCATCCACAACACCATTCACAAGCGGTGCTTCAGGGCCGACAATAATCAGGTCAATTGCATTATTTTTTACAAAATCAATAATGGCGGGGTTATCGAGAATGTCTAAAGCGACATTTTCACATTTATTTTCAGTTGCGGTGCCTGCATTGCCCGGTGCAACAAATACCTGTGCTACTTGATCGTCTTGTGCGATTTTCCATGCAAGCGCATGTTCACGGCCGCCACTACCTAAAACTAAAATGTTCATCTTTAGAAAATTCCCTCGAAAATGAAATTCCACAAACCCAATGAGATTCAAAATTGTTTAATATCTTATAGCAAGATATTAAATAATCTACTGATGTAGCAAACCCTCCTTGTGAAAAGGAGGGTCTGGAATTTATACTTAAAAATTAGTGGCGGAAATGACGCATACCCGTGAACACCATGGCAATACCATGTTCATCCGCAGCAGCAATTGTTTCTTCATCACGCATTGAACCACCTGGCTGAATAATGCATTTGATACCTGCTTTGGCAGCATTGTCGATACCATCGCGGAACGGGAAAAATGCATCCGATGCCATGACTGCACCTTCAACTACAAGTCCTGCATGTTCCGCTTTGATTACAGCAATACGTGCAGAGTTGACACGGCTCATTTGACCTGCGCCCACACCAATCGTTTGGCGGTTTTTAGCATACACAATCGCGTTAGATTTTACGTATTTCGCCACTTTCCAGGCAAAAATCAGATCATCGATTTCCTGTTCAGTTGGTGCACGTTTCGTCACAACTTTAAGATCATCTTTAGTGATCATGCCCAAGTCTTGATCTTGAACCAGCAAACCGCCATTTACACGTTTATAGTCAAGCTGTGGAGCACGTTCATCAATCGCAGGAAGCTCGCCACAAACCAGTACACGTACATTTTTCTTCGCACCAGTGACTTCAAGCACGCCTTCAGCAATACTTGGTGCAATGATCACTTCAACGAATTGACGGTCAACAATCGCCTGTGCAGTTTCGACGTCTAATTGACGGTTGAATGCAATGATGCCACCGAATGCAGATTCTGGATCCGTTGCGTATGCAAGGTCATACGCTGCTTTGATACCGTCCAGAGAAACTGCAACGCCACATGGATTCGCGTGTTTTACAATCACGCAAGCAGGTTTGGCAAATGATTTCACACATTCAAGTGCTGCATCAGTATCAGCAATATTATTATAAGATAATTCTTTGCCCTGTAACTGTTTTGCAGTGGCAACAGAAGCTTCGGTTGCTGCTGGATCTATATAGAATGCAGCAGATTGATGCGGGTTTTCACCGTAACGTAAATCTTGAGCTTTATTTAACTGAGTATTGAACGTACGTGGGAATTTATCTGCTTGGCCTTCTTCTTTACCGACACGAGCGCCTAAGTAAGATGCAATCATACCGTCGTATTGTGCAGTATGTTCAAATGCTTTCACTGCCAGGTCAAAACGGGTTGCATAAGATAAAGCACCCTCAGCTTTAAGCTCAGCAATCACAGTTGCATAATCAGAAGCATTTACTACAATACCTACAGAGGCATGATTTTTTGCCGCAGCACGAACCATGGTAGGGCCACCGATGTCGATGTTCTCAATTGCATCTGCCAGTGAACAGTCAGGTTTTGCAACAGTAGCAGCAAATGGGTACAGGTTAACAACGACCAGATCAATCGGAGCAATATTGTGTTCTTGCATAACAGCTTCGTCTAGACCACGACGTGCAAGAATACCCCCATGAATTTTTGGATGCAGGGTTTTAACACGGCCATCCATCATTTCTGGAAAACCGGTATGCTCTGATACTTCAACCACAGCAATATTATTGTCTTTAAGTAGTTTGTAAGTACCACCAGTTGAAAGGATCTCCACTCCTAATGCAACAAGGTTTTGAGCAAAATCTACGATGCCCGTCTTATCAGAAACAGAGATTAAAGCGCGTTTAATAGTCATGATTTTTAAGTCTACAGATTAAAACAAATAGGCATAAAAAATGCCCACGAAGCGTGAGCATTTTATCATTTATTCACTCATCAAACCGTGAGCTTTCAACTTTTTACGTAAAGTACCACGGTTCAGTCCAAGAATCTCGGCGGCCCGTGTCTGGTTACCGCGAGTATATTCTAGAACTACAGATAAAAGAGGTTTCTCCATTTCTGCCAGCACCATGTCATATACCTGAGATGGTTGCTCACCTTGCAAAGACGCAAAGTAATGGCGAACCGCGCGATCTACATGGATGCGAAGTGCAACATCAGATTGTGCAGTAAAAATAGGAGATTTGCTATTCATGCGAGTTAATCCGAAAATCAAATATCACTTGGGTAAAGCGATAAATATGGTCTAGAAAAATGAAGCTCCGTCTTAGATCCTAAAAACGGAGCTCTAAAACTGGAAACAACTAGCTTGCCACAACTTCTCAAAATTGAGCAAAAAATAAGCGTAACAATAGTTGAAGTTTTGTTACAGTTACTTTTCAAAACAAAAAATCGGCTACATGCGCTAAATTTATATAAAGCACATATTGCTTAACTGTATTTGTTGTGAATAAAAGCGAGAAGTATGTAAGGCTAAGCTTTCGTGGCGCGTATGATACCATTGTCTAAGAAAAAGTGAGCAAATTAACTGCAATTTTTTTTAATTTTTTTACAATTATGGACGGATTATTCCTAAATGGTAGTCATCAAAGTCTTTGCTGTCCACTGGAACTGTAAATTTGAACTTAAATGGACTATGCGTTGGTATACGGCGAACTTTATATAAATCATTCGTGAGATACTGTTCAGGGAGTATTACTGTATTAAAAATCTCTGCATTATGCTTATTAAGGCTAAGCTTGATACTTGGTATTTGAAGACTATTTTCATATTCATTCATTATTACACCAGAAAAAACTGTTTGTCCTTTACCGGCACGATTAACTTTAACTTTATCAATTTTAACCTGAGAGTAATAATCTTCCAGTTTTTCACAAGTCAGTAAGGTACACACCTGTTTAAATAACAGGTTAAAGAAGGGACTATCATTGATTATTTTAGGGTTAAACCAGAGTACCTGTAATATAAGCACCATAGCCAACAATACATTGATACTGCCCCAGAGCAGATAATAAAATCTTGTACTTCTAGGGTGGGGAGCTTCTTTAAGTGCATTGCCCCCTGAAAGATGCAGGGCTGGAAGTGATAACGTGCTTTCATTATGAAAATAATTCAGATTATTCAGATAAGTCAGCAGGTCAATATTTGAGTTCTCAATTTTGCGTTCAAAAATATCAAGAATATTGGCACTGGGCTCTGAACCAATTTTTTTACGTTCTCCAATATGGGTAGGTAAAGTACTTTTCTTTATTGCATAGCCCCGGGTTTCAGAGGAAACAGCAGGCTGAACCAGATGAGTTAGCGCATTAAAATTGATAGAACATTTAGGACAACAGACCATACCCTGAGCAATTGTAAGCTGGGTTAATGTTACCTTATAGATAGTAGTACATTTGGGGCAGCGGGTCTGTTTGTCACTCATCATTAAGTGCTCTCTATTATTAGTACTGGTGACGTTTTCCTGAAATACGGCACCAGTTTTCTTCACGTTTCTCTACGTCCAGAATATCGAAGTATTCTGAATAAACGCCAGATACATCATTTACCTGTTCTTCAATCACGCCTGCCAGTGCAAACTCACCTTCGGACTTGATCAATGTTGAGAACTCAGAAGCTAATGCCATAAGAGGGCCAGCAAGAATGTTTGCAACGAGTACATCGGCTTGCTGACCTTTAAAAACAGTATTAAATTCCTCGGGTAATCCCACATATAATCGTTCTAGTACGCTATTTAGCTCGGCATTCTGTTGGGTAGCCAGTACAGCTTGTGGATCAATATCAGTAGCGTAAACCTGTTTCGCCCCTAACAGTAAGGCAGCGACACCTAAAATTCCGGAGCCACAGCCATAGTCGATCACAACTTTATCTTTAAGATCTGTCTTACCGAGCCATTGCAGACACAAGAAAGTACTTGCATGATTCCCTGTACCAAAAGCCAAGCCTGGATCAAGCTTAATATTGACTGCACCGGCTTCTGGCGGCTCTAACCATTCAGGCACGATCCAGAATTTTTCACCAATCTGAATGGGTTCATAATAATCCATCCATGAGCGTTCCCAGACTTGGTCTTCAAGCTCTTCACTACGAATAGGTGCTTCAGGTAACTGGCCATGAATAAAGGCTTCAAGCTTTTCTGTATCAATCGGATCATTTTCATCATCCTGATAGATACCTGTGACAATAACTTTATTCCATAGCGGGGTTTCGCCTGGAAGCGGCTCAAGCAGGTCCTGGTTTTCTGCATCATCTAAGGTCACGCTGACTGCCCCTAATGACATCAGCAATGTTTCAGTCAAATCAACCTGGTCCTGATTAACAGTAATATGAATTTGTAACCACTTCACAAGAAATAACCCAATCTATGTTTATTAAAAGACTATTGTAGCCGATTCATGACTAAAGCCTAGTTAAACTCTGGTAAAAGTTAAAAAAGCTGAGCTGCGTCTGGGATGTATAGTGCCCTGATCAGGCTAACTCCTCTTGTAATTGAGGTTGAGGTGAATAACGATTAAGTAAGGTGCCAAAGATCGCAGCAAAAATATACATAATTAGTGAATAAACCACTGCTGGCATGGCAATGGTTGTACTTGACATAATCGTTAAGGCAATGGTCATGGCAAGCGTGCTGTTATGAATGCCAATTTCAAAAGCACAGGCTCGAGCTTGCGCACTGTTAATCCCAAAGAGGCGCGGTATAAAATAACCAATTAACAGACTTGCAAAACAGAACAGGGCAGTTGCTGCACCAATTTGCATGAGATAGTCAAGAATGTTATTACGCTCTTTAAACACCGCCACAATAATAATCAGAACAAGAAATATAACTGCAAATATGCGTACCGGACGATTAAGTTTCTCGGCAATGCGAGGGGAAAAATGTCTCAATAACATGCCTAAACAGACCGGAACAATAATAATTAAAAAAACTTGAGCCACTTTGGAAAACTGTAAACCCACCTGTTGGCCATCAGTCATAAAATGCTGAATAGCCAGATTTACAATAAAGGGTAAGCTAAACGCTGCAACGACTGAGTTAATCGCAGTCAAGGTAATATTTAGGGCAATATCTCCCTTATAAATGTAGCTGAACAAGTTTGCTGTTGGCCCGCCAGGGGAAGCCGCAAGTAACATCAAGCCTACCGCTAATGCAGGCGATAATGCCAATATTTTGCAAATAAAAAATGCAATACCTACTAGAATAAAAAGTTGACAGAATAATGCTAAAACTACAGCTTTTGGGTGTTTTTTAATACGGGTAAAATCTTTAGGGGTGAGTTCGAGACCAAGCCCGGCCATGATAATTGCCAGAGCAATAGGCAAAAATATGGTAATCAATCCTGAATCCATTGTTATTCCTTTTTTATTGTTAATGTTATAAATCTAATTTTTATTCAGTTTAGCGAAGTTTACGAGAAATACAAATGAAAAACGGTCAATGAGCAAAAGCTTTTAACCGTTTAACTAAAAACAGCCTTTACATTTAATATGCTAAAGGCTGAATTTATAGACCAAATTAACGTGGGTGTGGCGGAGTAAAGCCTAAAGCACATTTACCACTCATTTGTTTACCATTAATTGTTGCTGTAGCTGTACCACTTGCAGTTGTACAAGCATTATAAAGTTCTGGTTCGTCACCTATGAGGGAACTAGGATTGCCTGTAGGGAAGAACCGTGGTTCACAAGTACCATTCCAGATAATGCCACGATAAGCAAAACTTACCCAAGTGCCTTGGCTTTTGCCCTTACAGACTTGCTGATATTTTTGAGGATTATAGACTCGGTCAACTTTATCATTTGCGTTTGCAAAAGAGCTGACACATAAACCGCACAGGATACTAGATAACAATATTTTGGTTTTCATGGCATGTTTCCTTCTTAGTATAATCAAACTTAAGGATAAAAAATAATCAGAATAAAACAATTTTGATCTGGTAAGTTTTCATAAATTCTTGTGTACTTTTGAGGTAAATATGCAAATCTTAATTACATTTTTTAAAAATAAACGAGGTAGAATGAAAATAGAGGAACTAAGGAAAAATCTTCTACTCACTACGTCAAAATAAAATTTCTGCTATAATATTCTGTCCCCTTTTTTAGACTTATATTTACCACTATGCATTATCCTAAAGTATACGATGTCATTGTTATCGGTGGCGGTCACGCGGGTACGGAAGCGGCGCTCGCTGCTGCACGTATGGGTCGACAGACCTTGCTCTTGACTCATAACATTGAGACTTTGGGGCAAATGAGCTGTAATCCGGCCATTGGTGGTATTGGTAAGTCACATCTGGTGCGTGAAATTGATGCCTTGGGCGGTGCAATGGCACTGGCAGCGGATAAAGGTGGTATACAGTTCCGTATTCTGAATTCGCGTAAAGGTGCTGCAGTACGAGCAACCCGTGCACAGGCAGACCGGATTCTTTATAAAGCAGCTATCCGTAATGTTCTGGAGAATCAGACAAATCTGGATATCTTCCAACAGGCTGCTGATGACCTGATTGTAGAAGGCGATACTGTTAAAGGTGTCGTAACGCAAATGGGTATCCGCTTTGATACCAAGACAGTCGTGTTAACAACAGGTACTTTTTTGGGTGGCGTCATTCATGTTGGTCTGGAAAAATCAAGTGGTGGTCGGGCAGGTGATCCACCGTCAATTTCTCTAGCACATCGTTTACGTGAATTGAAATTGCCAGTAGGTCGTCTGAAAACAGGTACACCGCCACGTATTGATGCAAGATCAGTTGATTTTTCAGTGATGACACCACAGCCGGGTGATTTTCCTTCTCCAACCATGTCTTTCATGGGTGATGCATCTATGCATCCTGAACAGGTAAACTGTTATATTACCCATACTAACGAGAAGACTCATGAGATCATTCGTGGCGGACTTGACCGTTCACCAATGTATACTGGTGTGATTGAAGGGGTAGGACCGCGTTATTGTCCGTCTATTGAAGACAAGATACACCGTTTTGCCGATAAAGATTCGCATCAGGTGTTCCTGGAGCCAGAGGGCTTGGATACTCATGAGCTGTATCCTAATGGAATTTCAACCTCTTTACCATTTGATGTGCAATTTGAGCTGGTTCGTTCAATTCGCGGTATGGAAAATGCCCACATTCTGCGTCCAGGCTACGCCATTGAATATGATTATTTTAATCCGCAAGCCTTAAAATTTACTTTAGAAACCAAAGCTATTAATAACCTGTATTTTGCCGGACAGATTAATGGTACGACTGGCTATGAAGAAGCAGGTGCACAAGGTTTGCTTGCAGGTCTGAATGCTGCACGTCGTGCCTGGGAGCAGGAAGAGTGGACACCTAAACGTGATCAGGCGTATATAGGAGTCTTGGTGGATGATCTCATTACGTTAGGAACTAAAGAGCCTTACCGTATGTTTACCTCACGGGCGGAATATCGTCTGATGTTGCGTGAAGATAATGCTGACCAGCGTCTGACTCCAGTAGGTCGTGAAATGGGTCTCGTCGATGACGTGCGTTGGGCGGCATACTGTGAAAAAATGGAAGCTGTTGAGCGTGAAACGTCTCGTTTGCAGCACCTGTGGGCGGCGCCTAATAATCCGATGGGTAAAAAATTCGTTGAGATGACAGGGCAGGATTTAAGTAAGGAATCTAGTGCAATTGACCTGTTAAAACGTCCGAATGTAACTTTTGAGCAAATTGCTGAACTTACAGACTCTGAAGTCACTCAGCAGGTGGGTGACCAGATTGAGATTGCTGTAAAATACGCGGGCTATATCAATCGCCAGCATGAAGATGTTGCACAGATGAAACGTCTAGAAGAAACCCGGATTCCGGCTGATTTTAATTATGATGTAGTGTCTGGTCTTTCCCGTGAAATTACCCAGAAACTAAAAACTGTACTGCCTGAAACCTTGGCACAAGCTAGCCGTATTCCGGGTGTAACACCGGCAGCAGTACAACTGATTATGATTACGATCCGTAAAAATGCCCAGATAAAAAAGACAGCTTAACTTAAAAAAAGCCTGCTTAACGCAGGCTTTTTTATATATGTATTTCCGTAAATATTTTCAAAATAAATATTAAGATAAAAATTTAGAAAACTTAGCTGATCTACTTATTTCACAGCTCATATATTCAATTGTTAAAGTACTCTTACACCCAAATAGAGGAGAGTTATTTTATGACAATATGCCGTACACGCTTTAATACTGACATGCTGGCTTGCCGATGTTAATAGCTGATTTAGATAGTATAAAAAACGGGTTTTTAGGATTATATGGCTATAGCATATGTAAAACTGGCCTGAATCTGGTTTAAAAAAATAATATTTTTTCTGTTATTTAAAATGATAATAAAAAGTCTCAGAGAGCTACAAACAGCTCTCTTTTTTTATTCTTCGGTTTCATACACCGCAGCAGCGACCTGTGCAGGTTCTATACGTAATAGCTTTTTACCAAAACTTCTTAACCACCAAACCAATTGTGATGTAAAGGGCACATGAGCACTAATTTCAACCACATGCTCCTCAAGTATACTAATGGTCTGATCTTTACTGAGCTGACTTTCGTAAAAACTTTGAGCGGTACTTTCTGACATTACCAGTTTCAGCTCAACTGTTTCAGTGGGCTTGTTATAATCTACACGGAAGCCTAAAGCGCCTGACTCGATATAGACATCAATATCGAAATCTACGGGATGTAATGATCTTGAGTTGAGTACTATGGCAGATTTAAAACGATGAAGAGCAAAGGTCTGTACTTCATTTTTATCATGACGGGTACAGATCAGATAAATGATGGCACCTTTTTGTACCAGCCCTAATGGATTTAAAATATAGGTTTTTTCTTCCGAATGATGCCCACGTGCGCGATAAACACATTCTATCTGTTTATCTTGCAATAACCCTTCATAAATAGCCTGTTGTGCCTGCCGGTCTACTACAGGTGGAATAAGCGGCTGGGTTGCAGGAACAATCCGGACCCGGTTAATCCATTGCCGGACATTGTTTTGGGCAGAAAGGCTGCGCCGGGCCAGATCAAACCATGGGTTCATTTCTTCAATTAAACTTGGCGGCAACAGGTGTTTAAGATGTTCTTCTACCATCATAAAAGTTACAGCCTGAGAGCTGGTCATATGCGGTAAGCTCTGAATAGGCGCATCTGAGCGCCAACGCCAGCCCTGAGGCACGGTTTTATTACTTTCAATCGGGAATCGTTGCGAAATCTGATTCAAGTCCCGTTGGATCGTTCTCAAGCTGATATCAATACCTTCACGCTCAAGAATCTCTTGAAGTTCTCGCGTGCCCATCCATTTGCCCGTAGACAGGCGGGAAAGGATTTGCCACTGACGATACAGACTATTAGAGGTTTCTTTTTCTTGTGAGGTCATAATCACTATAAAGCTGGAAAAGTTGAATGAGTTAAAAGAATTAAAGAATACTTGGCAGTATCACAATAAAAAAAGTTGCAAGTATTAGCAATAGCTTAACAGAAAAAATACGTACACATATCTCGAAACAAGTTGCTGCATTAATACCATTGAGAAATAACAAGGTTTCAGCAATAAATAAGCTCCAAGATGACAAAAACTGGCATCCAATTTGCTAAAAGTAGAAGATATAACTTAAAGGGATCATCCAATGTTAAAAGATGAATGTGAAACGAGTTTAATGATCGAAAGTTATAACGACACATGTATCGAACATTTTAATAAAAATAAAAAGATTGTAGTAGCTAATAGCGAAGACAAATTCAAACAACAATGTAGTCATAACATGCCTCCAACAGCTTATTTATTTGACCAGCTCAAATCAAAATTTTTTAATGAAATGCTGGATGACCAAAATATTAGCGGTGAAGCATCTAAAAAAATTGAAGAATGGTTATGCATGCGCAGTCTGCCTGAACTTCTAAGTCTACAACAACAGGCAAAAGAATATTTTCTCTATGAGGGAATTACCTTTACCGTTTATGGAGATGCAGAAGGGACAGAACGGACAATTCCTTTTGATTTGATTCCTCGTGTTATTGCCAGACAGCAATGGGATAAGATTGCTCAAGGCTGTGTACAGCGTGCAAAGGCTCTTAATTTATTTTTAGATGATATTTACCATCATCAGCATATTTTAAAAGAGGGTTTGATACCTGCAGAGCAGATCTTGCAGCATGAAGCTTTCTTACCACAGATGATGAATTGCTCCTTAAAAGGCCAAGTCTATTCGCAGGTTAGCGGTATTGATATCGTACGTGATAGCAGTGGAAGCTTTTTTGTGCTTGAAGATAATCTGCGTACACCTTCGGGCGTATCCTATATGCTGGAAAGCCGAAAAATCAGCAAAAAACTGATGCCTGATCTATGTCGCAGTAAACAGCTTTATGAGATCAGTCACTATCCACTTTTACTTAAAAGCATTTTAGAAGAAAGCGCTGATGTAGATAACCCGCAGATTGTGATTATGACACCGGGCCGTTTCAATAGCGCCTACTATGAACATGCATTTTTAGCGCGAGAGATGGGTGTGCCGCTGGTTAAAAACAGGGATCTATATGTTGAAAATAATAAAGTCTATATGAAAACTATTCGGGGCCGTAAGAGAATTGATGTGATCTACCGGCGGCTCGATGATGCCTTTCTGGATCCGACGACGTTCCGTCCCGACAGCGCTTTGGGGGTGCCGGGCCTGATGTCTGCATATTTAAGCCAAAACGTTGTACTGGCTAATGCTCCAGGTACAGGAGTAGCAGATGATAAATCTGTCTACCCATACGTTACTCAAATGATTGAATACTATTTGGGTGAAAAAGCTATATTAAATAATGTGCCTACCTATCAGTGCCGTTATTTGCAGGATTTTGAATATGTCATGGATAACATGTCAAAACTGGTTATTAAGGAAGCTCAAGGTTCAGGCGGGTATGGAATGCTGATAGGCCCTCAAGCTTCAGCCAAGGAACTCAGGGAGTTTCGAGAAAAAGTCCGTATACAGCCTCATTTATATATTGCCCAGCCTACTTTAGATCTTTCTGTCTCACCGACTTTGGTGGAAGAAGGGCTTGCGGAACGTCATATTGATCTTCGGCCATTTATTCTTAGTTCACCGCAACGTACTGAAATTGTACCGGGTGGGCTAACTCGAGTAGCAATGCAAAAAGGGTCTTTAGTAGTAAATTCCTCACAGGGTGGAGGTATTAAAGATACTTGGGTGGTAGACACATTGCACTCCTGAACAATCGAATCGATAGAGGAAAAGTTAAATGATACTGTTAAGTTCGAATGCTTATAATATTTACTGGTTAGGTCGCTATCTGGCACGAACTCAATATCTATGTGGTCGTGTACCATTTAAAAATGATCAAGAAGCCGTTGAGTTTGCTCATGCTTTCTGTTTCCCCGCCTATGATGCCTGTTCACTTAATGAATTGGTTTTTGACCCTGAACAACCCTATTCATTTAGCCAGCAATTTAAAACTGCTAAAGATAATATTCAGGAATTAAGAGGCTTGTTGAGTGCCAAGGCATATGCTGAATTAAATCAGCTGATTCGTCAGGCAAGTTCAAATGCCAGTTATTTATGTGATGTTGTGACAGACTGTACCGAAATTTTTGAATCTGAAGAACAGGATGTATTCCTGTTCTTTATGTTAGGACAAAAAATTGAAATCCTTGATACACAACTGCGTTTCAAGCAAAGCATTCAAGGTACTCTTAATGATCTTGATACCATCGTAATGATGCTACATAGTTTGGGTTGGGAAGCGGTAGAGCTGGCTTGGCAAGAATTAAAAGAACATCCGACACTGATTGCTTTTTATGCATTTAATGACCAATTGCAATATATGTTTGAATTGAGTTAATAAATTAAAGAGGTCAATTAATTAGTCTGAGAAAATCTATCTGAAAAAATAAGAATGTCCGATTTGGTTACTTTATTTAATGTATTGAATGTTTCACTATACAATTCAAATAGAGAGCTATACATGACAATAGGTTTTTTTAATCAATAAATGCTATCGTTTTGGAAGAAGCTTTTATACAGTAAAGGTGTCGTGTATTAAATGATACAGGCAAAAATATATCAGCTTAACTGTAATGTATAACGATCAAATCATTGTTTTCATAATCAGCTATTTCATGTTGAAAGCAGAAAGGATTTTTTGAAATGACCTATTGTTGTGGACTTCGATTAAAAGATGGGCTGGTGTTTATAAGTGACACGCGAACCAATGCAGGAGTAGATCATATTTCTGTATTCAAAAAATTATTCAGCTTTGGTGTAGAAGGTGAACGTTTCATTGTGATACAGACTTCTGGAAATCTGGCTACTACTCAAGCAGTGATTGGTCACTTAAAAAATCATTTGGCTCTGGACCAGAAACCCCATCTTTATAGTGTCAATACTATGTTCGAAGTGGCAGAGCTAATAGGACACACCTTAAAACGGGTAATTGCAGATGTGACTACTGACCCTGATGAAGAGAGCAATTACTATTGTAATCTACTGGTCGGTGGACAGATTAAAGGTTCGGCAATGCAGCTTTACCATATTTATCCTCAGGGAAATTTCATTTGCGCTACAAGCGATACCCCTTACTTTCAGATAGGGGAAAGTAAATATGGTAAACCAATTCTGGACCGGGCATTATCTTATGATATGCCGCTGGATGAAGCATTTCGTTGTAGTCTGATTTCTTTTGATTCTACCTTACGTTCAAATGTCTCTGTGGGAATGCCACTAGACTCACTCGTTTACCGTAAAGACAGTTTACATATACCGTTAGGCAAACGTATTTATAGTGAAGATCCGTATTTCGAACACATCAGCAAGCAATGGTCAGATGCTTTACGCCGAGGTTTACAAAACTTACCTAAACCGACAGATGACTACTGGTTATAAAATTTAAAAATAGTGGCATAATATATTTCAATTCATAAATATAAAGACTACAAAGTGATACAGTTATGTTATGCCAGCAAGACCACTTCGCCTTCTGATTATTTACTTATGGATTTAAGAGAAATTCTTTCAGAAGCCCAATCATTTAATGCTCTTAATAGTATTAACGGTGTGCTTTTCTATGCAGATCAGTACTTTTTCCAGTGCTTGGAAGGCGAGCGTGAGCAGGTGCTTGATCTGTTTGAAAGAATTAAAGAAGATCAGCGCCATCAGGAAATTATAGAGTTTGGTGTACATCCAATCAGCGAGCAGAATTTTGATGGATGGGCAATGAAATTTGTACGTCGTAATAGTGAAGTAAGCGAGTTTTTTCAAAAACTCGGCCATTTACATTTTAGTCCGACTAAACTTAACCAGCAGAATTTAAATGATTTTCTGCATATATTGACTAAAGCAAGACAAGAAACCCAAGCCTGAGCTTGGGTTTTTAGTTTACTTAAGTATGCGCTTTGGTCTGTTACTTAGCCGGCAAAGCAGTTCATAGCCAATAGTCCCATTAGCTTCGGCTACTTCATCGACCAGACGCTGTTTGCCCCAGAGCTCTACCTGTGTGCCTAAAGTCACAGTCAAACCGCTTACATCCACCGCAATCATGTCCATAGAAACTCTTCCGATGACTGGCGCTGGCTTATTGTTAATCATGACATAATTTGGTTTTATAAAAGCACGTGGATAACCGTCACCATAACCAATAGATACGATAGCAATTTGCATATCTTGAGAGGCCACAAAAGTAGAGCCATAACCTACCGCCTCACCTGTTTGGATCTGATTTAATGCAATGATTGCTGCATCAAATGTCATCACCGGCTTCAAGTCAAGCTCATGAGCAGACTTATCAGCAAAAGGTGAAGCACCATAAAGCATAATACCGGGACGCACATAATCAAAATTTAGCTCTGGCCATTTGAAAATCGCAGCAGAATTACAACAGGAGGCAAGTACAGGATCACAAGCCTCTTTAACCTGCAAGAATTGAGTTTTTTGTTGTTCATTCAGGGGATGATCAGCATCAGCATTTGCAAAATGCATGGCTAGCACACAGCTAAAGCCTTCAGCCTTTAAGGAGTTAATAATCTCGATAATCTCAGGAACTTTAAAACCTAAGCGGTTCATACCACTATTCAGTTTTACCCAGACTTTCAGATTTTTTGTAATATACTCTTCTTTACGGGCTTTTAACCAATCTAGTTGTGCTGATTGATGTATAACGCATTCAAGACCGTACTGAATAACGCTATCCATTTCCTCTTCAGAAAATATCCCTTCAATTAAGGTAATTGGTTGCTGATAACCTAATTTACGTATTTCCAGCGCCTCTTCTAGACAAGCAACACCAAAGTTATCCGTTGAATTTAAGGCTGCAAGACAGTCTTTGATTCCATGTCCGTAAGCATTGGCTTTAACCATACTAACGATTTTAGCAGTTGGGGCAAGTTGTTTAACACGGTTTAAATTATATTGCAGAGCCTGACTGTCAATATAAACTGTTGCTTGACGCACCCTAGTTACTCCTTGAGGGATTACAAATGCTGAGCTAATACAGTGAGTGCTGTATTAGTGAGTTGAATAGATATACTTAAAGACATCTGTTTAAAGATAATCAATAGCTGATCATATTGGTTATTATTGTATTCCTCTCATTTAAAAATAGACATAAATACTAATTAATTTATTAAAGGCTAATCACAGAAGTGTTACTTATTTAGTGCTAATTTACAATAATATTGAAAGATTACTTGGGTAACAGTCTACTCACATCAGCTTATAGCCATAATATATCGTGTAATAAAGATATTAGTTTATAGTGAGTATAGATTTATTTTATAAAATAACAGGTTAATCTATTATGTGCACAGTAGGGGAAAAGATTAAACGCTGATTTAAAGTACAAGCTGATTGTGGTAAGCCTGATAAAGATTTTAAGTCAGAAAGATTGGCTAGGTGAGTATAAGTAAATAGTAGCCCATAGAGCAGCGTCTAAAAAATTTTGCAGTTAATTATAATAAGCTCAGCAAATATTTGAGTAGGTTGTGAATTTATAAGAAGAATTAAATAGGTTTATCAAACAGAAAATGCCTAGACTCATTAAGGTTACGCAAAAATTGAAAGCTGCACTAGGACTAGGGTTTAGCATAACAAGTGAAGCTGAATCCTTAACTTATACAGAAATTAAGGATTTTTAAGTATCTATTCCTCATCATCAAACTGATTATAATATTCAGGAGAAAGATTACTAAAACGGGTATATTGGCCTTCAAAAGCTAGACGTACACTGCCAATTGGACCGTTACGTTGCTTTCCAATAATAATTTCAGCCGTGCCCGCTTCTTTAGATTCTTTGTTATATACTTCATCGCGATAAATAAACATAATCAAATCGGCATCTTGTTCAATTGCACCGGATTCGCGTAAGTCTGACATTACCGGACGTTTATTAGGTCTGTTTTCCAAAGAACGGTTAAGCTGTGACAGGGCAATAACCGGGCACTGCATCTCTTTAGCTAAAGCTTTTAAGCTTCGCGAAATTTCGGAAATCTCGCCGACACGGTTATCTCCCATGCCTGGAACTTTCATCAGTTGTAAATAATCGACCATGATACAGCCAAGTTTACCACCATGCTGTTTAGCAATTCGGCGTGCTCGTGCCCGTAATTCCGTTGGAGGCAGGGCAGAGGAGTCATCTATATACAAATGCTTTTCTTGTAACTGTAAAATAGTACCGGTGACTTTAGACCATTCATCCCCATCGAGCTTACCCGAACGTAAATGACCCTGATGCACCTTGCCGTATGATGAAATCAGACGCATAGCAATTGAGTCTGCGGGCATTTCCATAGAAAAAACCAGTGCAGGCAAATTACAGTTAAACAAGACACTTTCGACCAGATTCATGGCAAAAGTAGTTTTACCCATTGAAGGACGAGCTGCAACAATAATCAAGTCACCAGACTGCATGCCGTAAGTCTTATTATCAAGCTCAATGAACCCGGTAGATAAACCTGTCAGGCTTCCTTCAAGTTTAGAAAGTTCATCAAGCTTGGTAATTACTTCAGCCGTAACCGTACTAATTGACTTGGGTCCAGAGTCTTTTTTATTGTTGTTATGCTGCTCGGCAATAGAAAATATATTGGTTTCTGCTAGATCCAGAATCTCACTGACACTGCGACCTTTAGTATCATAGGCATTTTGCAGAATTTCAGTGCTGATTTTAATCATGTTGCGTAGAGTCGCAAATTCTTTAATTTTAGCAGCGTAAGTTTCTAGGTTATAAAAACTAGATGGCGAATCTGCCATTAATTGCATTAAATATTCTTCACCGCCTACAGCATCAATCAGATTTTGTTTTAGCAGCCAGTCATTGACCAGTACTGCATCATAAGGCGAATTTTCCTGAGCAAGCTTTTCAATAGCCCTAAAAATATATTTATGGCGAGTAGCATAAAAATCATTTTCTTTTAAAACATCACCAACCTGTTCAAAAGATTCAGCAACAGTCATCAGCGCCGCAAGTACAGCCTGTTCAATCGCTAAATTATGCGGAGGCGTACGAAATTCTTTAAGCTGAGCTGTTTCAGTGGCTTTATTTTCCAGTAGTGTGGGATTAAGGATGGCCTTGGCACTTGCCTGTGACATATAAAGTCCTGATTTTTATAAAACAAAAAATGAAGAGATGACTTTCAATTCAGGTTACTTATCTTAATGCAAAACAGCAGAAAAAAACGCTCAAATCGAAAATTCAATTAAAAAAATAAAACTGTAGAATCAATAAAAAATTTAAGAATAAAAAAAGCATGCCAAAGCATGCTCTTTTCACTGCAGAGAATTACTCGGATACGATAGTAACCAGAACTTCAGCAGTTACGTCATGGTGCAACTGAATAGCGATGTTGAATTCACCAGTGTTGCGAAGTGCGCCGTTTGGAAGGCGAACTTCAGCACGGTCAACTTCAAGACCAGCATTAGTCAGTGCATCAGCGATATCACGAGTACCAATAGAACCGAACAGTTTACCTTCATCACCAGCTTTCGCAGTAATTACAATATTAACTTCATTCAGTTGGTCAGCGCGTGCTTGAGCAGCAGCTAAAATATCAGCTTCTTGTTTCTCAAGTTCAGCACGACGAGCTTCAAAAGCAGAAGTGTTAGCTTCAGTTGCAGCAACAGCTTTACCCTGAGGGATAAGGAAGTTACGGCCATAACCTGCTTTTACAGAAACTTTATCGCCTAACTTACCTAGGTTTTTAATGCGTTGTAATAAGATAACGTCCACAGATCACCTCACTTATGGTTGTCAGTGTAAGGGATCAAAGCCAAATAACGAGCTTGTTTAATAGCAAGCGCTAATTGACGTTGATAACGAGCC
The DNA here is from genome assembly GCF_000582925.1 of Acinetobacter sp. 1294596. NCBI lineage: Bacteria > Pseudomonadati > Pseudomonadota > Gammaproteobacteria > Moraxellales > Moraxellaceae > Acinetobacter > Acinetobacter sp. 1294596. Next base: position 81,315 of record NZ_JFCC01000005.1, read on the forward strand.
TTAGTACCAGTGATACGGCTAGGAACAATCTTGCCGTTTTCAGTGATGTACTGTTTTAAAGTATCGATATCTTTGTAGTCGATGTACGCAACATTCTCAGCTGTAAAGCGGCAGAACTTGCGACGACGGTAAAAACGTGCCATTGATGTTCTCCTTAAGCTTCAACAGAATCTTGATTGTGTTGTGCTTCTTCACGTTGAGCTTTACGCGCACGTTTTTCTTCAGCACTTTTAGCCAATAAAGACTCTTCAGTGATTGCGTTTTCACGACGGATGATAACATTACGAATGATTGCGTCGTTATAACGGAATAATTCTTCTAATTCATCAAGAGTCGTTTGACCACATTCAACATTCATTAAAATGTAGTGCGCTTTGTGAATCTTGTTAATCGGGTAAGCCAGTTGGCGGCGGCCCCAATCTTCTAAACGGTGAATTTGACCATCAGCTTCTTTGATGTGAGTCAGGTAACGTTCTACCATACCCACAACTTGATCGCTTTGGTCTGGGTGTACCAGAAGTACGATTTCGTAGTGACGCATTGTCAGCTCCTTACGGTTTAAACAGCCCCTGAATTATGGTATCAGAAGCAAGGAGTCTCGATTTCTAGTCGAGCCGCATAAATTGCGAAGCGGCAATTATAGGGAAAAACCAAACCAAAGACAAATGCTTTTCAAGAATAGCGCTAGAAAGTGGGAAATCAAGTACATATCATCTACGAGAGTGGCTTACAGACAACCACTCTGTATTGACTAAAAGATAGGGAAATGAGGAGCAGGGGACACTGAAGTAAAACTGAAGCTCAGGCTGACAATCGTAATCAGAGTAACTGAAAATAAGAAGAAACGCTTTGCCCAGAGCTGGTCATTTTCAGCCTTCAGGCCAATCAGACCAATGTAAAACCAGTAAATGCACAGAAGGTTCAAGATAACCAAATACAGCCAGTTGGTATAGCCATAGATGAATAGGGCATTCATGGCAATACTGAATAGGACGATATAAATCAGGGATTCAATCTTGGTGCGTAGAATAGAACGTGCTACAGGTAAAATAGGGATACCTGCATTTTTATAGTCATCAAAACGGTAGATTGCAATTCCCCAGGAATGAGGCATTTGCCAGAATGCATAACCTGCGAAGATGAGTAGGGCGGCCAAGTCAAATTCATTGGTTACTGCTGTATAACCAATCACCGGAGGACTTGCTCCAGAAATACTGCCAATCAGTGTCTGATGGATACTGGTACGTTTGGTCCAGAGACTATAGAAGCCTACATACACCACGAAACCAACCACAGCAAATGCAAAGGCATAAGTGTTCACCCAAAACCATAGTATGCTAAAACCGATCACTCCCAAAACCAGCGCATATAGCATGGCAACAGGTACAGAAACAGTTTTTTTTACAAGAGCACGATTTTGAGTGCGTTGCATTTTCTGGTCGATGTCTTGGTCAATTATATTATTGACGACACAACCTGAGGCAACAACAAGCGTTGTACCGATAAGGGTTAAAAAAAGCAAAAGGAAATCTACAGAGCCTTGGGCGGCTAATAAAAAACCGCCCAAGGGGGGAATGAAATTACCGAAGAGAATTCCTGGTTTGGTCAGGAATAGATACTTTTTCAGCATGACGACCAGTTTAGATCATCATGTTGAAGTGAAGGTAATTCATAATCCATACCGAGCCTACAAGTAAAATTGCAATACATAGGACAGTATAGATAAAAGCAATTACGTTCCAGCGCTGTTCTGAAGAGGCATTCATATGTAAGAAGAATACCAGCTGAACAAGCACCTGTGCAGCAGCAGTAATGGCAATTACAGTAACCAGTAAGCCACGCTCAAATCCACCACTCATCACCATCCCGAATGGGATGATGGTCAGAATTACGGATAGGATAAAGCCGATCGTGTATTGCTTGAAATTACCGTGCGCTGCACCAGCAGAGTTATGATCGTGACTCATTAGAGAACTCCCATTAAGTAAACTACGCTGAATACACAGATCCAAACGATGTCAAGGAAGTGCCAGAACAAGCTTAGGCAAGCCAGACGACGCATATTTGGAAGAGTCAAACCATTTTTCTTGATTTGAATCATCAAAATGATCATCCATACCAGACCTGAAGTTACGTGGATACCGTGCGTACCGACCAGCGTAAAGAACGAGGAAAGGAAAGCACTGGTAGTTGGGCCGTAACCTTCATGAACTAGATGATTGAACTCATATAGTTCCATGCCGATGAACGACGCACCAAAAAGCCATGTAACTGCAAGCCAGGCAATAACCTGACCCACATTTTTCTTGTATGAAGCAAGTACAGCAAAACCAAAGGTTACTGAAGAGATCAGAAGGGCGAAGGTTTCAGTTAAAACAAAACCAAGAGAGTCGCCAAACAGATCTCCTGCACTTGGAGTACCCGGTGGAACATGACTGCTTAATACAGCGAACGCGATGAAGAGTGTACCGAATAAAATCAAGTCACTCATCAAGTAGGTCCAGAAACCAAAGACAGTGATATCAGTATCATCGTGATGATGATGTTCATCATGTCCATGGTTGTCGTGATGAAGTACTTCAGCCATATCCTTAGTCCTTCTTCAAGTGTTTTTCAAGTAAAGCATAACGTTCATCTTCGATACGCTTAACTTCAGCTGCAGGTACATAGTAGTCCACTTTCTTAGTAAATGAACTCACGATGAAGCTAATAATAGCAGCAGCGAAGGTAATGAATACTAACCACCAGATATGCCAGATCAATGCAAAGCCCATAACTGTAATAAACATTGCAATTACAAAGCCGGCAGCACGGTTAGTTGGCATATGGACATCTTCATAACTCGTTGGACGAGCATATGCCACACCATTCTCTTTGTCTGTCCAGAAACGGTCAATACCGTTACCTTCTGGCAGGTGAGCAAAGTTATAAAATGGGGCAGGAGAAGATGTAGACCATTCAAGTGTACGGGCATCCCAAGGGTCGCCAGTCAGGTCCAGATTGTCATTACGCTGTAAGAAACCAACGATAATTTGCATCAGGAAGCAAGCGATACCGATAGCAATCATGACAGCACCGAACATTGCAATAGTTACATACGGATCCCAGTCTGGATTGTCATATGTGTTCAGACGACGAGTCATACCCATGAAACCTAGGATATAAAGTGGCATGAACGCAAAGTAGAAACCAAAGAACCAGAACCAGAATGCAGCTTTACCCCAAGTTTCATTAAGTTTCCAGCCAAACATTTTTGGCCAGTAATAAATGATACCTGCGAACATTGCAAATACAACACCACCAATAATTACGTTATGGAAGTGAGCGATCAAAAACAGTGAGTTGTGAACCAGGAAGTCTGCTGGTGGAACTGCCATCAGTACACCTGTCATACCACCAATACCAAAGGTAACCAGGAAGCCTAGAGTCCATAGCATTGGCGTTGTATAGGTAATGCGGCCCTTGTACATGGTGAACAACCAAGAGAAGATTTTCACACCAGTCGGGATCGCAATAATCATGGTCATGATACCGAAGAACGCGTTAACGTTGGCACCTGCACCCATGGTAAAGAAGTGGTGAACCCATACAACAAAAGACAGTACAGTAATTGCTACAGTTGCATACACCATCGATTTATAGCCGAATAGTGCTTTGCGGCAGAATGTTGCAACAACTTCCGAGTAAATACCAAATGCTGGCAGTACCAAGATGTATACTTCTGGGTGACCCCAAGTCCAGATCAGGTTCACATATAACATTGGGCTACCACCCATGTCATTAGTGAAGAAATGGAAACCGAAGTAACGGTCCAGAGACAGCATTGCAATGGTTGCAGTCAGTACAGGGAAAGCAGCAATAATCAGTACAGAAGTACATAGTGCAGTCCAGGTAAAGATCGGCATATCCATCAGTTTCATGCCAGGTGCACGCATCTTAATAATGGTAACAAAGAAGTTAACACCAGTAAGAAGCGTACCTAGACCAGAAATCTGGAGTGCCCAGATATAGTAATCTACACCTACGCCAGGCGAGTATTCGATACCTGACAGCGGAGGATAAGCCATCCAGCCTGTAGCGGCGAATTCACCAATTGCCAGAGAAGCCATCATCAAGCCAGCTGCGCCCGCGAAGAGCCAGAAGCTTAAAGAGTTAAGCAGTGGGAAAGCAACGTCTCGTGCACCAATTTGTAGAGGTACAGAGATATTCATCAAGCCTACAACTAGACCCATCGCTACGAAGAAAATCATGATCACGCCATGCGCGGTGAAAATCTGGTCGTAGTGCTCCGGATGCAAATAACCTTCACCACCACCTCTAGCGAGGAACTGCTGAAGACGCATCATGATCGCATCGGCAAAGCCACGCAGCAGCATGACGACAGACACGATGATATACATGATACCAATTTTTTTATGGTCTACTGATGTGAACCATTCGTTCCACAGGTAGCCCCATTTTTTGAAATAGGTTAGTCCTACGACAAGCGCCAGACCACCTAGTACCATCAATGCAACTGTAACCAACACGATTGGATCGTGCGGAATTGCATCAAAACCAAGCTTACCAAACATGTCTTATTCCTCTACAGAAGCAGTCGCATGTTCAACATTTGCATGAGATGCACCAGCATGCTCGGCACCCGCTTGCGCTGAGTGGTCTGCACCGTGGTAGTTGCTCATGTATTTGTTAATCACTGATTCGAACAATTTAGGCTCAACTGAAGAATAGTAAGTCACAGGATGTGGCTTAGTCGGGTAAGTACCCTCAGCTTCAAGTTTTGCCGCTTCCGCTTTCTCTTCTGGAGTTACAGCACGTGCAACAATCGATTCAATTTGATGTTTTGCCCGATTACCATCACGTAAGGTTGCAAATTCAGCTTGGTCTAGAATACCTTTTTGAATTGCTTCTGGATTTACAGAAGTACCATTACCTGCTTTAACCGCAGCAACCCACTGATCAAACTCTGGTCGAGTGACACTGTATGCCAAGAAACGCATTTGCGAGAAACCGTAACCTGAGTAGTTGGCAGAGAAACCGCGGTATACACCAGTTTCTTCAGCTAATACATTCAGATGAGTCTGCATTCCCGCCATTGCATAGATCTGACCTGCTAACTGCGGAATGAAGAATGAGTTCATTGTAAAGTTAGACGTCAGGCGGAAGCTTACTGGTGTATATACTGGAAAGCGTAATTCATTTACTGTTGCAATATTCTGCTCTGGATAAATGAACACCCATTTGAACTGTTCTGCAATCACTTGCACGTTCAATGGCGCTTGCTCAGATTCTATAGGACGGTATGGGTCATACTTGTGTGAACCCACCCAAGTCAACCAAGCTAGAATACCAATAATAATAACAGGGATACCCCAAACTACAACTTCAATCGTAGTAGAGTGCGCCCATGTAGGTTTATAGTCTGCATCTTTATTTGACGCGTGATATTTCCAACCAAACCATAAAGCCATGATGATTGATGGAATCACCACAAGCAACATCAGATAGATTGCTGTCATCATCAGGTTACTTTGACCTGCAGCAACTGGACCTTTAGAGTTTAGAAGTACTAGATCACCACCACACCCGGTTAGGAGTACGGCAAGCGTTGATAAAGACAATACAGCTAAAATTGTTTGTCTCATTTTACAACCTCGGTGAAGAGTCCCATTACTAAATAAATATGGGATAGCGATTAAAGTGCCGCATCAGTTAAACAACAGCTTCTGGATTGAAGAAATCATTTTTTACCGGGCACCGCTACGTTGTAGGGCATTATGCCTTATATCAACAAACTAAGCTACACATAAAGTGGCTTTAAATTACTGTAAAGAAAACTGATTTTTTTGGTCGGGATTGGTTTTTTCGTATTAAAAAATCAATATTTTCAAAGTGGTGAAAAATTAAAAGGGTAAATCCATTTACCCCTGTGAATGACTACTTAGTACGTTTAATAACCTTGGTTTTGGCGATCATATCATGTAAGGTTTGTCTTTTTTGTCCTAAAGCAAATAAAGCATCAATAATTGCAATAAAGGGCACTACTGTCAGTGTAAGCAAGATTACCAGGACACTTCTCAATAAAAAAACACGGGTTAAATTTACTTTACCAGAAGTGTTAGCGTCTACAATCTGGATATTAGCCAACTTTTTACCAATACTTTGGCCTGTCCGGGCGAGTAACACAGCCTGGATCACAAGCATAATAAGCATATACACCAGCATTGCCTGCCATGCTTCAGCTGGAATAAGTGCAAGAAACTGGTTTTGAAGGTCTATAGCCTTCGTTGTGCTATCTGCAGACTGCATTTGTGCCTGAATGCGTGTGAGCTCAGTCATCTGGGTAGGGGTAAGGAAAAAAGAAGGTAGGGCTGCTATAGGTAGCCACAACATGAGATCAATTACTTTTGCCAGTATTCTTGAGCCGATTGAAGCCTGCTGCTCTGCGACCTTAGGTTTATTTTGTACATGAGTTTTCTGGATCACAGGATTATTAAATACAGGCTGGGCTGAAGAAGACTGGTAGCCTGCCGGCTCATAACTCAGTTTTCCCTGTGTAAGTTCACCTAATGCTTTCCATTCGGTCATACCTTCATGCCAAGCTAAGTCAGTCAACAAAACCTGCTGACTGGCAAGCATCTGATTGACTTGTTCTAGAGTATACGGGCCTGCCTGTTGATTATTTCTAGCCAAATAAATCTGCATAAATTTTGAATCTCGAATACCTGAAATAAATGAAACAAAAAAGAAAAATATACACTCAAACTTTTCTGCATATATTTAAAGACATCATTAAATATCTTTAATTCATCTGCTTTATAACATATTGCTCTAAATAACTAGTCAAATTTGTCTGTAAACAGGGGAATACGCAGATTTTAAAAGTGAAGTAGCTGTAATCTTTTTATATTAAACCACATTGGAGGAACTTGGAAATCTTAAATATGAGATAGCTGAAAGCTTAAATTTGACTAAGCGAAAGCAGCTTAAAGTAGAGTGAGGCAAAACGGATTATAACTAAAAAAATTAAGCCTGATGGATCAGGAATAATGAGTTTTAAGAATATATTAGTATTTTATATAAGTGCAGCTAAACATCTTGGAGCTTATACAAAATATTTTAAAAAGTCATATTTTATCAAATGGATAAGTTAAAGAGAATAGAATCTATAACAAGGCAGGCCAGTGTTTCTGGCAGTAAACGATAAAGATATTTTAATTTCCGGATTTGGACACCAACGGCAGCTTAGAAGCCAAAAAGTCTAATTGCAAAATAAACAGGGATTATAATTACTTAATAATCCCGATTTAATTTAGTTGTTATTAATTAGGCAGCTTAGTTTGCTAGTCTGAAATAGGAATAGCTGACATTTTTATCTTTATAGACATCATAACTTTTTTGTTTAAAGTCAGAAACCCAACTGTTACCGCTATAGCCAGCTATATGACCATATTGATGTTTCTGGGTACGATGAATTATATAAATATCGCCTTCTTTAGGATGGTCAAAAGAGGGTTTAATTTCACGATAACCCAGAGAAAGCAAAGTATTTCCCCAGTCTGAAGCTGCAACAGGATGAGACTGTATTTTGGCACCAGCAGATTGCAATGCAACTCGAATACTTTTAGCGCATTTACTGGTACTGGATTGACGAGTAATACTCTTTAATTTATTGGTGAAAGTATTAAGGTCAAAATAATCTGAAACCATACCTCGGACACCACCGAATGGACCTGAGTGGGGAGTAGAAGACTCTACAATAACCTGTGGCTGAGGCGTAGAATGTAAATAAGACGTATCAGAAAGAGAATAATCGTAAAGCATTTAGAACATAAGATAACTTAAGACGGCAGTATAAATAACACAATTATCTTATAAATAACACGAATGTAATATTTTGAAATATTATTACATTACAGTTAATCAAAGTTTTCTATTTTTAAAGGGAAGAAGCCAAACTAGAAATCTTGATGTAAATTAGATTGAAAATTAACTTTCTAGTATCCTATTGAATTTTGTAAGAATGACTATTTTCCGGATATAAATAAAATTTTTGGTTAAAATGTGAGCTTTTGTGATAAGTTGTTATATAAATTACTTGTTGTTTTAGAGGTGTAAATGTAAACTTCGTCACAGTTAAAGAACTTTTAAGTTTATTGCCCATACTCAATGTATGGGTATTTTTTTTGAAAGTTGAATGAGTGGGTTTAAATTTTAATTTTTAAAGAAAGAACATGATTAAGTAGTCACTTTTATTTGATCTAAACTTTTAATATAGTGAAAATTATGGAAAGAATTCATACAGAACAGCCACTAAGCCTTCACCTGACAGAGTCTTATAAGGGCGTAACTAAGACTAATTTGAACATCCTGCCGGGTAGCCAAGAAAGTTTTTCGCTCAATGAACTGTATGAAAAATCTAAAAAATTCGAGGACGAACTTAAAGCTGAAGAGAATGAAGTAGTAAAGTTCCAAAAGAAAATGATCATTTTAATCTGGGCTTTTTTCATCATCATCGGGCTTCTTGTGACGTTAAGCTATTAGATTAAAAATTATAAATAACCGTAGAAATTCATAACTTTCATTAAAGTAATTTTAAAATATCATCACAGTTTGATTGTCTGTCCCTATAAAGTTGCGTCCAGTGAAACTAACCAATTTCTACCTATCTAAATTATTTATTTACTTTTAATAAGACTGCTTAAACTGGTGCTAATTGTAATAAAAAAGGCCCTGTTGGGCCTTTTTTATTACATATATTTAAGACTGTTTAATTTTTTCTTCAGCAAGGAAGAACCAGGTATCCAAAACAGAGTCCGGATTAAGTGAAACCGACTCGATACCCTGTTCCATTAACCATTTCGCCAGATCTGGATGGTCGGAAGGGCCCTGTCCACAAATCCCTACATATTTGCCTGCTTTACGACAAGCATGAATAGCCATAGACAATAGGGCTTTAACTGCTGGGTCACGTTCATCAAACAGGTGGGAAACAATACCAGAGTCACGGTCCAGACCAAGAGTAAGCTGCGTTAAATCATTAGAACCGATAGAGAAGCCATCAAAATGTTCAAGGAACTGCTCAGCCAAAAGTGCATTGGTTGGTAATTCACACATCATGATTACTTTAAGGCCATTCTCACCACGTTTAAGTCCATTCTGAGCTAGTAGTTCAATAACACGTTTTGCTTCAGTAACAGTGCGTACAAATGGAATCATGATCTGGATGTTAGTCAGACCCATTTCATCACGTGCTTTCTTAAGTGCACGGCATTCCAGCTCAAAACAGTCACGGAAGTTGTCAGAAACATAGCGGCTTGCACCACGGAAGCCCAGCATCGGGTTTTCTTCTTCCGGTTCATATAATTTGCCACCAATCAGGTTGGCATATTCATTTGACTTGAAGTCGGACATACGGACAATAACAGGCTTGTCTGCAAATGCAGCTGCAAGTGTTGCAATTCCTTCGACCAGTTTTTCTATATAGAATTCAACTGGAGAAGAATAGCCTGCTGTGCGTGCCATAACTGCTGCGCGGGTTTCACGTGGCAGGCTGTCGATATTAAGCAGGGCTTTAGGGTGCACACCAATCATGCGGTTAATGATAAACTCTAGGCGAGCAAGACCAATTCCTTCATTTGGCATTTGTGCAAAATCAAAGGCACGGTCTGGGTTACCCACATTCATCATAATCTTGAATGGAAGCTTCGGCATAGATTCGATTGAGTTGCGCTGAACTTCAAAGTCGAGTGCACCTTCATAAATGAAGCCAGTATCACCTTCAGCACATGAGACGGTAACTTCCTGACCATCTGCCAGTACTTCAGTCGCATTGCCGCAACCTACAATGGCAGGAACACCAAGTTCACGTGCAATAATTGCTGCGTGACAGGTACGCCCACCACGGTTGGTAATAATGGCAGCAGCACGTTTCATGACTGGTTCCCAGTCAGGATCAGTCATATCTGATACCAGAACATCGCCTTCTTGTACTTTGTCCATTTCTTTTATGGAAGTTACAATACGAACTTTACCTGAACCGATACGCTGGCCAATAGAGCGGCCTTCACAGATCACGCTACCACGCTGTTTTAGCAGATAACGTTCCATTGTGCCCACATCTTGACGGCTTTTCACGGTTTCAGGACGTGCCTGAACAATATAAAGCTGGCCATCATCGCCATCTTTTGCCCATTCAATATCCATTGGTGAGCCATAATGCTCTTCAATGATAAGGGCCTGTTTAGCCAGTTCATGTAATTCATGATCATTCAGTGCAAACTGCTGGCGTTCCTGTTTTTCAACATCGACCACAACTACTGAGTTACCGGCAGAACCTTCATCACCATAAATCATTTTCTGGTGCTTGGAGCCAAGGTTGCGACGTAAGACCGCATGCTTGCCGCCTGTTAATAAAGGTTTAGACAGATAAAATTCATCAGGGTTTACTGCACCCTGAACAACCATTTCGCCTAATCCATAAGAAGCAGTGATAAATACAACATCACGGAAACCAGATTCGGTATCAAGTGTAAACATTACACCTGCAGCACCTGTCTCTGAGCGAACCATACGTTGAATACCAGCAGAGAGCGCAACTAAGCTGTGTTCAAAACCTTGGTGCACACGATAAGCAATGGCGCGATCATTAAAGAGAGAAGCAAAAACTTCCTTGATAGCAATCAGCACATTGTCAATACCACGAATATTCAGGAAGGTTTCCTGCTGGCCTGCAAATGATGCATCTGGTAAATCTTCGGCAGTCGCAGAAGAACGAACGGCAACCGCGATATCAGGGTTGCCGTTTGAGAGAGCTGCAAAAGCTTCACGAACTTCTTTTTCTAATTCTGCAGTAAGTGGAGTGTCAACAATCCATTGACGAATTTTAGCTCCGGTTTCGGCCAGCGCATTAACATCATCAACATTTAATTGAGCAAGTTCAGCTTGAATCTTGGCGTTCAGGCCGCTCTGTTCGAGAAATTCACGATAGGCAGCAGCAGTTGTAGCAAAACCACCAGGTACCGATACACCAGCATTGGATAAATGGCTGATCATTTCACCCAAAGATGAGTTTTTCCCACCCACGAGTTCAACGTCGTGTTTCCCTAGTTTTTCCAGACCGATTACGCGCGCTTCCAAAGTTGTTACTCCACTTTTGCTGTATTAATCACTATCTTGGCATGAAATTATCTTAAAGCGCTTAGGTTTTTGATTTTACTAAGCGACAGTCATGTAAGATCGGTTTACTATAAAGATTATATAGTACTAAGACAAATGTTTGAGGAGAATTTTAATGACAGAAGGTAAACAAATTAAGCGGAGTGTGTTTTTTATTTCTGATGGCACTGCGATCACCGCTGAAACCTTAGGTCACTCCTTATTAGCCCAGTTTCCGCATGTTGATTTTGATATACACATCATCCCTTATATCACTACTGAAGAAGCTGCAACTAAAGTCGTCGAAGAAATTAATACCCGTGCAGATCGGGAAGGCGAGCAGCCTTTGGTATTTGATACGCTAGTTGACCCTAACGTACGTGATATTATTAATACGGCTAATGCAGTAAATCTGGACGTATTTGAGGGCCTTATCAGTAAGCTTTCCGATGTACTTGGCACACCTCCAACGACTTTGGTCGGGCAAACGCACGCTGTAACAGATTCTGAATCTTATAAAGCGCGTATTGATGCAGTACATTTTGCCTTAGATAATGATGATGGAGCACGTACCCGTCATTATGATAAAGCTGATCTTATTTTAATTGGAGTTTCCCGTTCAGGGAAAACACCTACTTCAATTTACCTGTCGCTCCAGTTTGGTATCAGGGTAGCAAACTATCCATTGACTGAAGAAGATCTGGACGATAACCGCTTACCAGCAGTACTTAAAGCACATAAGCATAAATTATTTGGATTGATGATTGATGCAGAGCGGTTAGTTGCCATTCGTACTGAACGTAAGGCTAATAGCCGCTATGCAAGTTTTAGCCAGTGCCAGATGGAATTACGTGCGGTAGAGGGAATTTATATTTCTGAAGGAATTAAATACCTGAATGTCTCAGAAATGTCGATTGAAGAAATTTCTACCCGTATTTTACAGATGACTGGACTTAAACGCCGTATTGGATAAATGTGTTACACAGCAGTATGACAGAACTCATACTGCTATTTTGTATAAAGACTTTTAGCTTGTTAAAATGTAAATCATTAAAGTGAGCAGCAATGTTAAAGAAAATTTTACTCGCAAGTTTACTGAGCCTTTCTTTTTCAAGTTACGCACAAACTCTGAGTCAATTTGAAAGTGGATTGCTCAAGCAGTATCAGCAAACTGAGATAAATAGCCGTATAGATGCAGATCAGTATAATCAGCAAATAGCCGAAGCTATACAGAAACAGTTGCTCAGCAATCCTGCAAGCTTTAATTATTCGTTTAAACAGCTGGTTGATGCAGGTAAATTGTCTATTAATTATAGTCCTGACAAAAAATTAAAATTTTATAGTTTTGATATTTCATCGGGTGGCACCATGCGTGAATTTGAGACTTGGGTACAGATCAATTCAGGAAAGCGTATTATGACCCAGCAAGTACCAACTGCCAGCCTGGTTCAGAATGTCTATCAAACAAACTTTAAAAATATGACTGTCTATTTAGTGCATGATATCGTCATTGGAAGCAGTCGTGAAGGTGCTTATAGTATTCAGGCGTTGCAACTTTCTCGGCAAAAACTTCGCCCTGTACAGATCTTCGAGACAAAAACTAAAAAGTTAAGTGAAATTACCGTCGAATATGATCGTGCGAATTTCCCTGAAAATCAGCCAGCATTTGAAGATTACCAACAGCTACCGCAGCAATTTATTCGGGTATCAAAAGACCTGAAGTATATTGATATCCGTGTCATTCAGGCATCCGGGAAATTGACTTCACAATATTTGCGCTATGTTAAGGCTGCAACGGCTTACCATTATCAGGGTACAGTGCAGTAAAAATCTTTTGGGTAAAAAAAGAGGCTTTGATTGCCTCTTTTTTTATTTATTTTGATTTTAAACATAAGTGGTAATAATTACGTCTATTAGATGTTCGACACCTTCCATACTCTGTATGGAATCGGCATTAATTCTGACCACAGGCCAGGTGATCAGTTTACAGTTATCGCGTTGCAGGGCTATGTAGTAATTATCCGATTTAAAAAACTTTTTATTTTCTGCACCTGTATTTGGTGTCAATTGGCGTCTTAACCACGTTTCTTTAACTTGGGCCTCAAGATGGCGGATAGCCAGCAGACTTTTAATACGATTATTAAATAAGCGGCGATTTTTGATAATTAACGGATGAGAAATCAGTTTGTGAATATGACTCTGGGTCTTAGGCAAGATAAAATGGGGAGTAATCTGGAAAACTTTAACAAACTGTGCTTTTTGACAGATATTTTCCAGCTTGCTAACAGTAGCCTGATCGGCACCAATAATTGCAACTTTCAAATCGCTTAAATCATACTGGTCAATATGCTCTGATGGAATAAGCTGGCCACGGAAATTCTCAAAGTCCCTGGCAGTATTCTGAAAAATAACCGGTTTATGCGGGTCCTTGGATTTAGTATTCATTTTATGCCTCAATTTTTATTGTTAGGATGCAGCTTTTGGTTCTGAAGTTAATTCATATATCCAAGAAGGAATCCGAGGTAAAGCCTTTTCTGGAAGCTTGTCAGTCATACTCACCATTGCATCAACGGGAATATGAAAAAATTTCCTGTCTCGGTTAATGACATTTTTAGCATGCCAGTTAATAATTTGGAACCATGGATTACGTCGTCCTTGTTGTGTACGTCCGCCGATTCGAGTGAATTTATTCATTGCCTGATACAGGTTATCTTCAGGTAAGCCCAGTTTAACAATATTGTCACGCATTTTATTGATCAGGGGTAAGTAGGCTAAAATGCCCAGTACTAAACGTGGATCAACGATGCGAGCTGCCATCTGGCCTAGCTGAATCAGATTTTTATGCATTCCCTGCTGCTCCATGACACTGAAACCTACACCTAGATGCCGTGCTTCATCCGCATTAATCAGCTCAAATGCCTGATGACAGACCGGATCATCTACCGTATCAAGTAAAAATTTACACAATGCACCATCCAGAGCGACTTCAAGCATTGGGATAACTGCACCAAGAATATAAAAGGGCATATCATCGGCATAGGTATCGAGCCATTCAATAATCAGGCGCAAATTCTTGTTGGGTTTGGGGATATCGTTCTCAAGCATTCCCCAGCGTTTCATCAGTGCCATTTCTGCATTCGCATGGCGCTGTTCTTCAGCATGGAAAATGGCATACATTTCACGCAAGGTTGCATTAGGTGCTTTTTTTGACATGGCTGAAAATGCCCGTGCACCCACATGCTCGATCCACATCAGATCAGCCATAAAGTCTTTTAGTTTTGGCCATTGTTCTGCGGTAATTTTTTCCCGACCTGGCGCATTCCAGTCAATATCGGATAAACACCACTGAGTACTTTTGACCTTTTGCAGCATTTTTTCCAGATCGATAGTGGCCATAGCTGTCTTCCTGTATTTTCTATTTTTTAATAGTGTAGGAAGCTGTAACACTAAAAGAGTAGGCAGAAATGCTTAAATTTGGTGGACAAAAAAGTCAGTGAAGTAAGGTATTGATTGTTGAATAATTTTTTAACTAAATTATTGATAATAAAAGAAAGGCTTGTCATTTTAGGACAAGCCTTATCTTTAAATAGAATCTCATTAGACAGAATGCTTAAGATCCATCAGTAAGCTAAACGTTTCAAGCCGTTTTTGAGTCTCATAAATATCACAGGTAAAAATAAACTCATCAACTTCATAATCATGCAGCAACTGTTCTAAGCCGGCTTTAACAGTAGCAGGGGAGCCAATCTGGCCCATTGCATAAAAGTTACGTACAGAGAGCTGTTCAGCTGGTGTCCACAAGCCATCCATACTTTCTACAGGTGGTTTAAGTTTTAGGCTCTGACCACGAATAAGCCCTAGAACACGCTGATAGGCACTGGTAGCCAGATAGTTTGCTTCTTCATCTGTAGGTGCAACGACGACCGGTACGCCCATAGAAACATAAGGTTTTTCAAGATACTCGGAGGGTTCAAAATTTTCTCTATAAAGCTGAATGGCCTGACCAAGCATACGCGGTGCAAAATGAGAAGCAAAAGAGTAGGGTAGCCCGAGCCTTGCTGCCAGCTGTGCACTGAACAGGCTAGAACCTAATAGCCACACAGGTACATGCGTTCCCTGTCCTGGTGTTGCCACAATTCTTTGTCCGGGTTGAGGTTCTTTAAAGTAGTGCAGGATTTCCTGTACATCCTGTGGAAACTGGTCTTCAGTTTCCTGCCGACCACGACGTAGAGCACGCATAGTTACCTGATCTGTGCCTGGAGCACGGCCCAGACCCAATTCAACCCGATCCGGATATAAGGTCGCTAGAGTACCAAACTGTTCAGCAACGACCAGTGGTGCATGGTTAGGTAACATAATTCCACCTGAACCGACGCGTAAATGCTCTGTATTGGCCAAGATATATCCGAGCAGAACAGCAGTTGCCGAACTGGCAATCCCGTCCATATTATGATGTTCAGCCAACCATAAACGCTCATAGCCTAGCTTTTCAGCATGTTGGGCTAATTCAAGAGAATGTTCGAGGGAGAAGCGAACGGTCTTGTCATCACGGACAGGAACCAATTCCAGAATAGAAAATCGAGTGTTGGCAAGATTAGGCATGATGATTCCAGATTAAGACAATTACTGAAAAGCATACGACGTTAAACAGGTTTTGTATATCGACAAAAAACGATATAAATACAAAAATAAAAAAAGCATCCGAAGATGCTTAAAGAGATAACTGGGAAATTAATTAGTAACGTTTACCATTTTTATAATGACCTAAATGACGGCCATTATCAGTATAGCGGTTGTTGTTGTAGCGGTAATCATTGTAACGGTAACGATTTGAGTTATAACGGCGTTCATCCCGGTCATCATAGCGACGGTCTTCACTTACACGCTGGCCTAATACTGAGCCGCCGGCAGAACCTAGCGCCGCACCAATATAACCACCATTTGTACCGCCCATATTCTTCCCAACGCTATAACCTGCTCCGGCACCCAGGGCACCTCCAATAATTGCGCCATTACGGTCGCGCTTATTACTGGAAACCGCAGCACCTGCACCGCCACCTACAGCTGAGCCAATCATTGCTCCTGTTTGTCCACCCATGTGCTGCCCAATTGCGGCACCTACTACACCGCCTAAAGCGGATGTAATTGCAGTATTGGTTGAATTACCTGCATTAGCTGCTGTCATACCCATGGCTGAGGTGGCTACAACAGCAATCATTAGAGTTTTATAGTTCATGAGTACACCTGTAAATATATCTGAATCTGGTTTCTATAGATCAAAATTAATAGCGTAAACCTGACTCAGCATGAAGATAACGTTATGAAATTGTATTTTGCTTATCCTTAATTTATCCGTAATTGTGCATACCCGTCTTATGCATTAAAAAAGCACCCGAAGGTGCTTGAATCTTGACTGCTATTATTAACGGTGACGACGGTATTTTTTATTCCATTGACGGGAGTTATAATAACGGCGGTCATCGTCTTTATCTTTAGCGATTTTATTGCCTAAAGCTGCACCTCCGGCTGCTCCCAGTGCGGAACCGATCAGGCCACCAGTTGAACCACCCATTTGTTTACCCAGGGCATAACCACCTACACCACCTACACCACCACCAATCGCAGATTCAGTACGGTTACGTTTATTACTCGCTACAGCTGCACCACCTGCACCACCTAGTGCCGAACCAATCATTGCACCAGTGTTACCACCCATATTTCTACCTAATGCTGTGCCTGCTACACTTCCGAGCGCACTTGCTGCTGCAACACGAGTGGTGTTGTCTGCATATGCATTTACAGTCATCATTGATGTAGTTGCTAAGGCTGCACTTAATAAAACTGTATTTAATTTCATTTTGTTCTCCATGTGCTCAGAACTTTTGAGGCTTATGCTTTCGTTGTGAGAAATGTAACAAAACGATTCGTACTAAATATGGAGAGCTGTCTCTGTATTTATAGTGTTTGGTTTCAGCTTTGTATGCTTTCTATTAAAAACGTCTAAAATCACGGCAAATAACTAGATTTTTAAAGCAAATATGGATGAATTCTGAAGATTAGCCTCCATATCTCTAAAAAATTTATAGAGGCAAAGTGTTACCTGCCAATAATGATGTCTTTTAAAAGTCAGAATCGGTACACTATGCGCAATTTTCTGATATGGCAGACTGTTTGATCGCTTTTAACAGTCGAATGCTGTTTGACTTGAGACATATTAAAAGATGAAAGAATCGCTACGTTTACGCCTTGATCAGTTATCTGACCGTTATGAAGAGCTGACCGCACTGCTGGCAGATGCTGAAGTTATTTCTGATAATAAACGCTTTCGCAAGCTGTCCCGGGAACATAGTGATCTAACTGAAATTACCGAAGTTTGGGCCAAATATCGTCAAGCTGAAGCAGATATTGAAACAGCTGAAGCCATGCTTTCTGACCCTGACTTTAAAGAAATGGCTCAGGAAGAAATTAGAGAGAACCGGGCCCTGATAGAGTCACTTGAAAGTCAGCTTAATATTCTGATGATTCCAAAAGACCCAAATGATGCCAATGCCGCATATCTGGAAATTCGTGCTGGAACAGGCGGTGATGAGGCGGCAATTTTCTCTGGTGATCTGTTCCGTATGTATAGTAAATATGCGGAATCATGTGGATGGCGGCTCGAAATTCTCTCTGAGAATGAAGGCGAACATGGCGGTTATAAAGAAATAATCTGTCGTGTCGATGGTGATGGTGTTTATGGCCGCATGAAATTTGAAAGCGGTGCACATCGAGTACAGCGTGTCCCAGCCACAGAATCCCAGGGGCGGGTACACACTTCAGCATGTACTGTAGCGATACTTCCTGAAGTAGATGTGGATACCACAGTAGACATCAATCCGGCTGATTTACGTATTGATACTTATCGTGCATCAGGTGCCGGCGGTCAGCACATTAATAAAACGGACTCAGCTGTACGTATTACCCATATTCCTACCGGCACAGTAGTTGAATGTCAGGAAGAGCGTTCGCAGCACAAGAATAAAGCCAAAGCGATGTCACTTCTGGTTTCACGTTTAGAGAATGCTAAACGTGCTGCACAAGAATCTGCCACTTCTGAAATGCGCCGTGATCTGGTGGGTTCGGGCGACCGCTCTGAACGTATTCGTACCTATAACTATCCGCAGGGACGGATGACTGATCATCGTATTAATCTCACATTGTATAAGCTAGATGCCATTATGGAAGGTGATCTAAATGAGCTTTTAGATAGCTTGCATCGTGAATATCAGGCTGATCAGCTGGCAATGCTGGCACAGGAAAATGGCGGCTAATGAAACTTAGTGAGGCCTTGACAATTCGGGGCATACCAGACAGCTATGAACGTCAGGAAAATATCTGGCTACTTGAACATATTCTAAATATAAAAATGTTTGAGTTCAGGTTCCGTCAGGATAAAGAGCTGACGGCCGAGCAGCAGCATGCTTATCTGGCTGCATTGGCTCGACTGGAAGCCGGCGAACCTCTCGCATATATTCTTGGTTCACAGCCATTCTGGACACTTGATCTGAAAGTGACCCGAGATACACTGGTACCACGGCCAGATACTGAAGTACTGGTCGAAACTGTTTTGACGCTGGACTTGCCTGAAGAAACCAAGATGGTGGATTTAGGCACAGGTACAGGTGCCATCGCTCTGGCGCTAGCCTCAGAAAAACCTCACTGGTCGGTTCTGGCTACTGATGTTTATATGCCCACCCTTACAGTTGCCCGTGAAAATGCAGACAAACATGGTTTACAGCAGGTAGAGTTTGCTTGTGGAGCCTGGTTTGCAGCATTGAACCAGTTACCTGAGCCTATATTTGATTTAATCGTATCCAACCCACCCTATATCGATGCAGAAGATCGGCATATGAAAGATCTGGCCACAGAGCCGGTACGGGCTCTCGTTGCGCTTAAGCAAGGTCTGGCTGATTTGGAGACGATTATTGAGCAGGGTAAAAGCTGGTTAAGACCAGAAGGCTGGATTGTACTGGAGCATGGGTATGAACAAGCAAAAGCCGTACGCTCTTTCTTTGAGAATAAAGGGTTTGAGTCGGTTCGTACTGTAAAAGACTATAGTGGCAATGATCGAGTTACATTGGGTCAGCTAATCTGATCGAAACTTATTTATATCGGGGCTTCATTAGGAGCCTTTTATTTACTGGTCATAATTTTGCTAACCTAAGCCTTAGCTTTCTATAAATTTCATCAAGTGGCCTGTTGTTTTTCCGGTATCCTGAGCAGGATAATTACGAAAATTACAGTAGCGGGAAACAATATTTAACGCCATCTCTCAGCCGATAAAAAGTATTGCCATTCTATTTTAACTATTTAAAGCTGTTTTAAGTAGATGACAGAAACTAAAAGAGATTTATATAATTAATAGATAATTAAAGTTATCCCGCTAGCTATAAAAGAAATTTCTTCGCTGACCACAGACTGTTTTTATGGTCATTCTCTTTAAAGTGCAAGTTAGAGCTTGCTCCGATTCTGCCGATAAGTACCCGGACTGACCCCTGTCCACTTCTTGAAGGCACGGTGAAAAGCACTGGCATCATGAAAGTCGAGTTGTTCACTAATATCTTGTAATGAAAGATCAGTATGGGTCAGATATTCAATGGCTATATCACGACGGATATCATTTTTTAGCTGCTGATAGCTTACACCTTCATATTTTAAACGTCGATGCATAGTGGTTTCTGACAGATTAAAGCGAGCAGCAATGTCGGTAAGTTCCGGCCACTCTGCTGGTATAAGCTTACTTAAGTATTTACGAATACTAAAGCTTAAGGAATCAGGATTTTTATAACGAACCAGAAGATTCTGGGGAGTATGCTTTAAAAAATCGTACCAGGCATTTTTATCTTTCTTAATTTTTATTTCAAGATAATGCCGGCTAAACTCAATCCGGTTTTGAGAAGCGCCATAGTAGATTTTTTCACAGAACCGAACCCGATAATCCTGATCATCTAGAGGCTGCATGCACCGCAGTTCAATTTTATCCAATATCACACGCTGGCCACTCAACCAGCATATTAAGCCATGTACCAGCATCAGATAAGTCGCGTAACTGAACATCCGTTTGACTGGACCTTGATCATGCAGCACCAGAAAAGCTTTATCTTGTTCAAGCTGAAGCTCAGCCTGTAAATCATCCAGTATAAAGTTCAGAAACTTCAGCATATCCTGAACTGCTTTTTCAAGTGTCTCTGCCTGTAGCAGCATTTTACTGAGTAACTGGTAACTACCACGACGCATGGGATGGCTATCCATCCCGAAGAACTCATCATTCATGTGATCAGCCAGTTCAGTCCAGAGACAGGCATATGCTGAAACCGGAATACGTGCTTTGGCTGAGTGCAGAATTTCAGGTGCTATTTCTGCTTTTTGCAGAATGAGCCGGGTATCAAGTCCACGGCTATAGGCCACCATCAAGGCTTCATGAACCAGACTGACGGATATTGTTCCTTTGCTTTCTTCTAAATCTGTCCGGTCCATTATATTTTCACTTGATCTCATCATGAATAATTGTTTGTAGAGCAGCTGGCCAGATTGCCCAAAACTGGCATCCCAATTGCACAATTTGGAAATTGTACTGTAAATAGAGAGCCATTACCCTGCATTTAACTAAACGTTTTATTTGAAAAGTATCGACAGCCGGATCGAAAAATATGAAAACTCAGGGAAAAGTATTTGTTATTACGGGTGGTGCTTCAGGCTTGGGTGCTGCCTCAGCACGACAATTGACCGGACAGGGAGCGCAAGTAATTCTGGTCGACATGAATCAGGATGCCGGTGAGCAGATGGTTCAGGAACTGGGACCAAAAGCCCAGTTTGTAAAACTCGATGTCACAGATGAGTCCACTGTCCAGCAGCTTTTTATCAATATCTCACAACAGTTTGGTGCATTGCACGGCTTAATCAACTGTGCCGGGATTGCACCTTCAGCCAAAATACTGGGGAAAAATGGGCTACATGAGCTCGCTCTATTTCAACGTGCTCTGGACATCAATGTAACTGGTAGTTTTAACATGCTGCGCTTTGCAGCTGAGTTAATGTCCAGAAACTCTATTGAAGAAGGGGAGGAAGAGCGCGGTATTATCATTAATACGGCATCTGTAGCGGCATTTGAAGGACAGATCGGGCAGGCTGCATATTCGGCCTCTAAAGGTGCTGTAGTGGCCATGACCTTACCGCTGGCCCGTGAATTGGCACAACACGCTATTCGGGTCATGACTATTGCGCCAGGTATCATGGAGACTCCAATGTTACAAGGCCTGCCAGAGAAGGTGCAGGAAGCATTAGGACAAATGGTACCGTTTCCACCACGATTAGCTAAACCCGCAGAGTTTGCCAAACTGGTTGCTCATATTGTTGAAAATACCTATTTGAATGGGGAAGTAATTCGTCTGGACGGTGCAATCCGTATGGCTGCCAAATAATACAAGGAAGTAAGCTGATGATTTTAACTGCCGAGCAACGTATGGTTCAGGACATGCTTCGTGATTATTCACAGCAAAAACTGAAACCCACTGCTGCCCACCGTGATAAAACGCATGAATTTCCTGCTCAGGAACTTAAAGAGCTGGCTGAGCTGGGTGCTTTTGGTATGGCGATACCGGTTGAATGGGGTGGAGCTGGACTTGACTATATTTCACTGGTGCTTGCTCTAGAGGAAATAGCGGCAGGGGATGGTGCAATTTCAACCATCATTAGCGTACAAAATTCACTGCCTTGTGGTATTACCTATGCATATGGCACTGAGGTACAAAAGCAGGAGTATCTGACCCGCTTTGCTTCAGGTGAATGGCTGGGCTGTTTTTGTCTGACTGAACCGCATGTTGGTTCAGATGCAAGTGCTATCAGTTGCCGTGCTGAACGTGACGGTGATGAATGGGTCATTAATGGTACCAAGCAGTTTATTACGTCAGGTAAACATGCACAGGTTGCGCTGGTTTTTGCAATTACAGATAAAACCTCAGGCAAAAAAGGTATCTCGTGCTTTTTAGTACCGACTCATACACCTGGTTATGTGGTCGCAAATATTGAAGATAAAATGGGACAGCATGCCTCAGATACGGCCACAATTATTTTTGAAAACTGCCGCATTCCTGCGAAAAATTTGCTGGGTAAGGAAGGAGAAGGTTACAAGATTGCACTTTCAAATCTGGAAGCAGGCCGTATAGGAATTGCAGCGCAATCTGTAGGAATGGCGCGTGCTGCTTTAGACGCTGCTGTACAGTATGCGAATGAACGTAAGGCTTTTGGTGTAGAAATTGTGCAGCATCAGGCAGTGGCTTTTCGTCTAGCAGATATGGCTACACAAATTGAAGCAGCTCGGCAGCTAGTTTTTCATACAGCTAGTCTGAAAGATGCTGGTCTGCCGTGTTTGAAAGAAGCCTCAATGGCAAAACTGTTTGCCTCTACCATGGCAGAGCGGGTCTGTTCAGATTCTATACAAATTCATGGGGGCTATGGCTATGTAACTGATTTTCCGGTCGAGCGTATCTATCGGGATGTTCGGGTTAGCCAGATTTATGAAGGTGCATCAGATATTCAGAGACTGGTGATTGCACGCGAAGTCACGAAAATCTGAAACTCTACCTATTTTTAGATTGAAAACTATCATGATCAGCCTGGATAATTTGAGTCATAGGCTGAATATGGCAGCTTATTTGACAGTTTTGGAAATTGTCACCAAAACCTGCAAGCTTTATTTTAAGTAAATCAAATTTATATGGAAGCTGAAGTCTCAAAAACTGAAGCAGTGACATAACAATAAAAATAGGGCTATGGCGGATCACAAGTGATCTGTGGCCTTAGAGGAACAAGAGGTCATCGGGATGAAGACACTAGAACAGGCATATCAGGATTTTGATCTGCAACAGGTAATTCAGCAACAACTTGTGGGTACGCCTGAAGCTGTCAACGCCTATGTAGAGTGTTGTGAGCGTCATACGGGTTCTAACCGTATTGCCCTGTACTGGCAAGGTAAAGACGGCCAACAGGCCGAGTACAGTTTTGATCAGCTGGCTCAGGCGTCAGGCCAATTGGCAAATTATTTCAAATCATTAAATATTCAGCCGGGAGACTGTGTTGCAGGGCTAATGCCAAGAACAGTGGAATTACTGATTACAATTTTAGCCACATGGCGTATTGGGGCAGTCTATCAGCCACTATTTACTGCATTTGAATCTAAAGCAATTGAGCACAGATTAACCACAGCCAATACCCGTCTGGTAGTGACTCATCACGAACAGCGAACCAAACTAAATGGAATTAGTATTCCATCAATTCTTACAGTCAATCTTGAAGAATACTCTGTGCCTCATCTGGAGAATGAAAGAGATTTTTGGCAAATACTCAAGCAGTATCCTGAAAACTGTCCAGTGACTATGCGCAGCTTTGAAGATGATTTCCTGATGATGTTTACCTCAGGCACAACCGGTCTGGCCAAGTCTGTGCCGGTTCCGCTAAAAGCAATGGTAGCGTTCAAAGGTTATATGCAGCATGCTGTCGATTTGCAAGAACAGGATTCATTCTGGAATCTTGCTGATCCGGGCTGGGCTTATGGACTGTATTATGGTGTTACAGGTCCATTAAGCCTAGGTCATAGTATTATTATGGATGAGCGAGGTTTTACGGTAGATCATGCATTGGAAGTCATTCGCAAGTATCGGGTCAGTAACCTGACTGGATCGCCTACTGCATTTCGCATGTTTTTTGGATTCAAACACAAATTTGACGAGAAAATCAGTGAGCATCTACGTGTGGTCAGCAGTGCTGGTGAGCCTTTAACACCAGAAGTCATTCACTGGTTTAAAGATAGTTTGGGGGTCAATATTTATGATCAATACGGCCAAACTGAACTGGGCATGGTAATTGCCAATCATCATGCTTTGGAACATCCTAAAAAGGTGGGTTCTGCTGGTTATGCCATACCCGGGCACCGTTTTGTAGTATTGGACTCGCAACATCAGGAACTGGGCGAGGGCGGTATTGGAATTTTGGGACTTGATTGTGAGCAGTCTCCCTTATTCTGGTTTAAGGGGTATGACGGGCATAACCGTAAAGCCTTTGTCGGAAAATATTATTTGACAGGCGATACAGTCAGGCTAAACGAATTGGGTGGAATCGATTTTATTGGACGTGCTGACGATGTAATTACTACATCGGGATATCGGGTAGGTCCGTTTGATGTAGAAAGTACCCTGCTTGAGTGCGAAGAGGTACTCGAATCTGCGGTGGTGGGTAAACCTGATCCTGAACGCACTGAAATTGTGAAAGCGTTCGTGGTACTTAAAGATCAGTATATGGCTTCTGAGCTACTTAAAGATAAATTACAAACCTATGTGCGTTCGCGTTTATCTAAACACGCTTATCCTAAAGAAATCGAATTTGTAAGTCAGCTATCAAAAACATCGAGTGGTAAAATACAGCGCAACCTGTTAAAACAGCAAGAAATTTCTCAAATGGAAAATAGAAAAGTGGGTTAAGGCATAAGATATTAAAAAAGCACCTATTCAGGTGCTTTTTATACATTGAGACTGATTAAATTTTGTATCCTCAATACTCTACATAGTTACAGGTCAAGACGCTTATGCTCAGAGTCAGGCTCCTCTGTCTTACCGGTAATGTTACCTTTTAAGACTTTTAAAAGATGTGTAACCTTATTGTCAGTGACATTCCAGTATTCTGCACTAACTGCCTTGGCAACAAGTACACGCACACTTGGGTCATCCTTGCCATCAAACCAGTTTTCTGCCCATGGGTTCCATAACTTATCAATTAAAGCGCGATCTGTACTGATTTCTCCATGTGCACTGATGGATACATAAATATCGTCAGAGGGTTTGGAAAAAGCCAATCCAAGTTGATTACGGCCTGCCTCAACCGCCTGCACAATATCATTGGTATCTTTTAAAATAAAATACACATTCTGGTCTTCATCCATACGTTCTGAGTTCAGCATAGTCATTGGCTGAGCATGAATTTCATGAGTTTCAGTCTGATGACTGATCATTGCAAAACGTACATCTTTAATAAGTTCCCATAATTTTTCACGATTTTCATGTTCTGTCATAACGATTCTCCTAATGTTAAGGTTTTCTTTAATTTAAATGATTTAATCTTGAGAACCTGTTCAGATTAAAACGATTTTTAGGAAAATAAGTCGTTGTCTCACTTAACTTATACATTTCAACAATGAAAGAACTCATCAATAAACAGAAAGTACATAACTAGAGTCTGAGAAGCTTTTAGATGGGGAAATTATGGTTAACATAGCGATCTATATTCTGGGAGCTGTTATAGCTTTACTATAAAATCAGCAGTTAAAACTATGAAAGATTCAGGATAGAATTACACACGCCGCAGAGCAGTCAGGGAAATGTAAGGTGATAAAACAAGATAACTGTCAGGAACTGAGTGATAATGAAATGCACTTGTACAGCCGCCAGATTTTACTCGATGGCTGGGATATTGACGCGCAGGAAAAACTCAAGCTGGCAAATGTCCTGATTGTTGGGGCAGGCGGGATCGGTTGCACCTCTGCCGAGTTGCTGGCACGGGCAGGCGTAGGTAAAATTACCGTAATTGATGCTGACACCGTGGAAATCAGTAATTTGCAGCGACAGACTGCTTTTTTGCCACAAGATGTCGGTTTTTATAAGGCTGAAATACTGGCGAAACGTTTAAAAGAGATCAATCCCTATATTCTGGTAGAACATGTTAATCAACGGCTTGATGCAGAAAATATAGTTGATTTAATTGCCAGACAGGACTTGGTTCTGGACGGATGCGATAATTTCTCTACTCGCTATCTGGTAAACCAAGTGTGTTATATACAACAGGTTCCTTTATTGAGTGCTTCAGCCATTGGCTTTCAAGGCCAGCTTTTTATGGTAGAAGGTAACTCTGCCTGTTATGAATGTATTTTTCCTAAAGGCCAGCATACAGATGAAAGTTTGCGCTGTGCTGATTCGGGAGTCTTGGCCACTACACCGGTAATGATGGCGTCATTACAAGCGCATCATGCTTTATTATATTTAGGTTTAAATCTTTTACCATTACGAGAAAAACTTTTACTCTGGGATGGTTTGAGTATGAAACAACGTATACTTAAATTTGAAAACGATACAAATTGTTCAGCCTGTCGAGCAAAAAGCCCTTTAAACTAGGGTGCATTTGTTAAAATCTCTCTCATTATTCTTGTATTTATAAGCTATGAAAAAAAATATATGGTTTGAAAGCATGCGGTCTGTAGCCCGTATAGGAGAAACTGCAGTAATCGCAGCCAAGACAGGTATTAAATATGCCACCGCGGCTGAAAAGCCCAATAATGCTAAAATGATGCGTGAAACTTTTGAATCCTTGGGTTCTACCTATATTAAACTTGGCCAGTTTATTGCCAGTACACCTTCACTTTTTCCACGTGAATTTGTTGAAGAATTTCAGGGTTGTCTGGATCAGACCCCTACTTTGCCTTTTTCTTATATTCAACAGGTTCTGGCTTCAGAATTTGCAGATCGCGACTTGTCTGAAATTTTTGCTTCAATTGATGAGACACCACTGGCATCTGCGTCTATAGCACAGGTTCATGCCGCCAAACTTAAAAGTGGTGAAGATGTGGTGATCAAAGTACAAAAGCCCGGTGTGGAAACCATTTTGTATACTGATCTGAATGTTTTGCACTGGGCCACCAAACTTTTGGAAAAAGTCGTACCCAAGGTCAAGTTTGCTTCACTGGCTGATATTGTTGATGAGATCAAGACACGTATGGTACGTGAAGTTGACTTTATTGAAGAAGCACAAAACCTCGATGATTTTATTGAGTATTTGAAAATCAGCCAAAATCAGGCTGCTACAGCACCAAAGGTTTATCATCAGTATTCTACCCGCCGTGTATTGACTATGCAGCGTCTGTATGGCGTACCTCTGACTGATTTTGAGGTGGTGAAAAAGTATGCTAAAGACCCGTCACAAGTGCTGATTACAGCTATGAATACCTGGTTTGGCAGTTTGATGCTCTGTAAGAGTTTCCATGCTGACTTGCATGCAGGTAACCTGATGCTGCTAGAAGATGGCCGGGTAGGTTTTATTGATTTTGGTATAGTCGGACAGTTAAAACCTGAAGTCTGGACAGCCTGTATTGCTTTTATGGATGCGTTGCAGCATACCAATTATCAGGCAATGGCAGAGAATATGTTAAATATGGGTATGACTGACCAGCAAATTGATGTACAGGTTTTAGCAGCAGATTTAGAGCGTTTATTTAGCGGGGTCTTACTGGCAGACCCGCAAGAAATACTGTCTTCTAACCCGGCAGACTTAAATGACATCATGATGGATATGGTAGCTGTTGGTGAGCGGCACGGTATTCGGTTCCCGCGTGATTTTGCACTACTATTCAAGCAGATGCTATATTTCGACCGTTTTATGCGTGTTCTGGCGCCATATACTGATATTTATGCGGACCAGCGTCTGCAAATGGTGCAGAATATGGATCCGAATTTATTGCTTAAACATTAATTAAATAAGTCAGGTCATTATGGATGCAATTATCATTGAGGGATTAAAGGTCGAAAGCGTCATCGGTTGCTTTAACTGGGAGCGCCAGATTACCCAGCCTTTACTGGTGGATCTTACGATCCACAATGACCTGAGCCGTGCAGCAGCCAGTGATGAACTGCAAGATACACTTAATTATGCTGAAATCTGTGAGCTGACTGCACAGGTCATCAAGCACGCACAACCAAAACTGATTGAACATGCGGCGCAGTTAGTAATTGAAAAACTTTTTACTACCTTTTTTAGTATTGAATCTATTATTATTACGGTCCGCAAGCCTGCCATTATCGCGCAAGCAAATTCTGTAGGAATTCGTCTTGAACGCCACCGTAACATGCTATCTACTGGCTCTGGCCAGTAATCAACAGCCTCATCAATATTTCCAGTTTGCACGTTCGGCACTGGCACAGTTAGGACGGGTTCACTGGTCTAAAGTTTATCTGATTCCCTGTCGGGATAGTATTGGCGCAGATTACTGGAATGCTGCCTGTCTGCTTGAAAGCCAGTTAAGTACGAAGCAGATGCAGCAATGGAGCAAAGAGCTGGAACAGCAGGCCGGGCGTATCCGGCCTTCTCATTGTATTACTCTCGATGTAGATGTAATTGCATGGGGGAATAACTTGCAACAGCTAAAATTTAATTCTAGAAAGATGCCTCTGCCGCTGGATGTCAGAATTCCACTGCAGGATGTCGGGGTAAAATTACAGCCACAAAAAATCCAGCATCCGTATCCCTGCTGGAATATCGATATGCTGGATTAAAGTAGTTTTATATATCAGAAGACTAAATATTCCTGTGATTTAAAACTAAAGGACAAAGCATTAAATGTAGTAACTGGTTTTAGTCATCAGTTTAGAAATTGCTGTCATGGTCATCCGGACTAGATAAGGCAGATCAACCCCTCCAGCATTCAATGCAGTATCCCGGTGATGCAATTCATCTTCGTTCATCTGTTCCAGAATTTTTCGTGAACGGTCATCCTGAGCCGGTAACTGGCGAAGATGATCTTCCAGATGTAGACTGACCTGACGTTCAGTTTCGGCAACAAAGCCCAGACTATACTTGTCACCTGCAATACCGGCAAGTGCGCCCATACCAAATGAAAGGCTGTACCAGACCGGATTGAGCAGGCTGGTGTGGCTATCAAGTTCCTTTAAACGATCTTCACACCAAGCAAGATGATCCTGTTCCTCAATGGCCGCCTGTTCCATTTCCCGGCGCACATTTGGCAGCTTGGCAGTCAGTGCCTGACCATGATAAAGCGCTTGGGCACATACCTCACCACTGTGATTCACACGCATTAGACCAGCCACATGGCGGGCATCACTTACAGTCAGATGGGTATCAGAACTATGGGCGGGATTATCACGTTGGGCTGTAGTTGCGCCCGGAACTAGACTTCTTAGGGCCTGATCAAAAGATTGAATAAGACGGTCCATACCGGTGTAATGACGCATGGTTAATCCTCCAGGGAGTTTTGAGTATTTTCAAGCATCGGTTTTAGCCTGATCAACAGCCAAATGGTAAAAATAGCACTCAGTACCGCAGTGATGACAAAAAGTATTTTAATATCAATTTTAAGTATGCTTAAGATTAAAATAGAAAAGATGGCGGAACTTACCATAAAAACAGCATTTAATATGTTATTTGCTGCGACCACCCGGGCCCGGTGTGAGCGAGGTGAATAAGCCTGCATCATGGCATACAGCGGAACAATATAAAAACCGCCACTGATACCCAATAAAGTGACTGCTAGCATGACATGATAATAAACCCAGTCCTGATGGAAAAAATCACTCAAACTCAGCATTTCACCAGTACGTTCGGGTACAAATATCAGGCTGCCAGCAAGATAAAGTGCAAATATAGTCAGGCCCACTGCACCAACGGGCACCATTTTGATATTGACCTCACTACCACCGATCTTGCGGCACATTAACGAACCGACTCCAATGCCTACAGAGAAAAAGGTTAATAACAGGCTGACCACATTTTCAGAAGCGTGCAGATTTTGCTGGGTAAGCTGAGGAATTTGGGTCAGGTAAGTGGCGCCATAAAACCAGTACCATGAGTTGCCAAGCAAAATAGTAAAAATTAATGGCAGACTTTTAGCATATTGAATTGTTTGGAAACTGGTTCTAAAAAAATTCCAGTCAATCTGGAGATCAGGGGCAGATACTTTTTGAGGTAAAATAAAACGGCTGGTTAAATAGCCTAAGCAAGCAATAACTACTACTGTCAGGCTGATCCAAAATAGATTGCCTTGAGAAATTGAGATCACGGCGCCACCTAAAATCATACCCATTAAAATCGCGATCGAGGTACCGGATTGAAACAGGGCATTACCAGACATTAACTCTTGTGGTTTTAAGATTTCAGGCAGAATCGCGTACTTAATTGGACCAAAAAAGGTCGAGTGAGTGCCCATCATAAATAGTGCAAGTAACAATAACCATAGATTACCCATTAGAAAGCCTGCACTGCCAATTAGCATGATCATAATCTCGAGAATTTTAATCATACGAACCAGGCGTGAGCGTTCATAACGATCTGCAATTTGTCCGGCAGTTGCTGAAAAAATGAAGTAAGGCAAAATAAATAACAGGGCAGCTAAGTTATTTAGGGTACTGACCGGCACACCTTGCTGGTGAATCCACCCATAAGTAATAACTAATAATAATCCCTGTTTATAAATATTATCATTAAGGGCCCCGAAAAATTGAGTTAAAAACATCGGCAGAAAGCGGCGCGAGCGAAGAAGATGTTCTGGTTTTTCCATGGGCAATAAACTTCATTAGTTTTATTAAGAAATGTGTGTAAATAGTAAAACTCTAAGTAATTTCATGTATGATATTTTTAACCGTTGAGCCATTAAAAACGAACTGTTTTGCCTGATTTCCGGTTTATTTATTAGGAAATTTTTCCACTAAAATAAATTTAGAGTTTTACATGCCTGCAAAAATTAACTTTAAACAGTCAACTCTGACCCGGTCAATACACCGTATACTGAAAATAAATCATATCAATAAACTGGTCTATACAAATGTATTTTTAAGTATATTTACTGCCTCTGTCTATGCACAGGAGGAACCTATCCCGACTTACCGGCCAGAATCCAAGCCAGTATTAACCAGTCGTAGTGAGGCAAAAGGCCAGCCTGAAGATGATCAGGATGAGATAGCCGCTGCACCTTCCATGACAGAACAAGAATTACAAAAAGTAGTTGAAGAAAAGAAAGAAGAAATAACGCAGGATCAGAGCGTAAATCAGGACAGCTTAAGATTGCTGGAGCAGCAGACAGATCAGGATACTAACTCAGCCTTTAAACCCATAGAGTTTGAAGATCTTGAAGAGTATCCGGTCGAGCAGATTGACCAGAGTATGGCCAATGAAATTTACCGTGTCGCAGAAGAGGCAAAATCAGAGGCTCAAGCATTTCGTGCAGGTTTAAACCGTGCTCCGGAAACGGCTATTCCTGAGGCAAGCCAGCAGGAGCTGACGGCCATTAACCAGGCGCCTGTAAATGTTGACCAGTTAATGCAGCAAATTCAGTCAGATCGTGCAATTGTAGCAGAAATCAACGAATCAGGTCGTACATTGGCTGCACTGGATACCGGAAAAACTACGCCTAAAGATGCTGAAAAACCGAATATCTTCAAACGAGTCTTGTACCGGATTCGTCCGCCACGAGATATGAGTACAGCAGAAACAGTGCCACGGATTACCGCGACTGTTGAGGGTGCTCCTCCAGAGCTGGCTGCCAATATACGAGGAAAACTTTCCAGTTTTACCCAAGAGTCATTTGAGGACTTTAATAGTGCTTTACCACAATTACGCAGTCTCTCAAATCAGGCTGCGCAGGCGGTGGGTTACTATAACTCGACCTTTCGCTTTGAAAAAGTAAGTGATAGCCGGGTACGGGTATATGTTCAGCCGAATGAGCCGGTACGCATTACCGAGCAGGATATTGAAATTTCTGGGGAAGGTAGTGAACAGCCACAATTTCAGGTTATCGAGCTTATTCCCGATCAGGACGTTGGTGATATTTTTCATCATGGACTTTATGAAGAGACCAAACGCCGTATCACTGACGCAGCTAGCAATAACGGTTATTTCGATGCTTACTGGCGCCTGCATGATGTCAAAATCAGTCAGCCGCAGAATACGGCAGAAATCAATTTGCGTTATGAAACGGGTGACCGATATAGCCTGAAGAAACCTGTATTCCAGATGAGTGACCCTTCCAAACCCTTTCCGCTGGATGACGATATCTTACAGAGTATGGTTCCCTGGAAAGAAGGTGATGACTACACTTCCTGGCGTATTAACACGCTGGCAAACAACCTCACTAATGCGCGCTATTTTAACTATACCCTGGTCGATGCAGTAAAGCCGGATCCGATAGAAAAACCGCTCGAACTTCCCCCAGATATACAGACACTGCTTGACCAGCAGCAAATTTCTGAACAGACATTAACACAGGATCAGCAACGTAATAAAAATACTTCTGCACAGGAAGTTACCCAGAATGTAGTCGATGAAAAACAGTTTGCCGGCACACAGCCAGATATACAACAAGCCTCACTGGCCCGGGAGCAACAACAGGTCCAGGATGAGCGGGAAGCACAGCAGGAACAGTTACGTGAGCAGGCTCGTGCAGAAAGAAGCATTCCGGTTCTCATTACTTTAAATGCCGATAGTTTAAATAGTGTTGAAACTGGTATTGGTTATGGTAGTGACACAGGCGCGCGCCTGCGTACCCAGTATCGTCGTGCCATCGTGAATCGGCGTGGTCATGCTTTTGACAGTAATCTGGAAGTATCTAAAATTCGTCAGGCGCTTGATGGCCGTTATACGATTCCATATAACCATCCAACTGACGATTATATTAACCTGGTTGGTGGATATGAGCG
This sequence comes from Acinetobacter sp. 1294596, assembly GCF_000582925.1. NCBI lineage: Bacteria > Pseudomonadati > Pseudomonadota > Gammaproteobacteria > Moraxellales > Moraxellaceae > Acinetobacter > Acinetobacter sp. 1294596. Next base: position 113,972 of record NZ_JFCC01000005.1, read on the forward strand.
TGAAGAGCGGGAAGATGTCGGTAAAGGCCTTAATCTGGATATTGAGTCAGCAGTTGCAGGCATAGACCGGATTATCAAAAATCCGCGAGGCCAGTGGCAACATACTTTTGGGGCCCGTTACCGTTTAGACCGGCTGAACCAGCGTGGAAATATCGTATCAGACAGCATACCAGATGCATTTCAGATCCCCGGTTCAAATCCTGAACAGCAGTCTTTACTATTTGGCTATGAAACCTCACGTCTTGACAGCGATGCACGGGTAAATCCAACTCGTGGTTTTAGACAAACCTATAAAGTGGAACTGGGTAGTAAAACCTTACTTTCTGATGCTGATATGGCACTGGTTAATGCTGGCTGGCGCTTTATTTATTCGCTAGGTGAAAATAATGATCATCAGTTCGTGGGGCGTGCTGATGTTGGTTATATTTTTACAGAAAATTTTGATCAGGTTCCCTATAATATTCGGTATTTTACCGGCGGTGACCAGAGCATTCGGGGCTTTGATTACAAGAGCCTGTCACCAGAAGAGTTTGGTTATAAAGTAGGTGGCCAGGCTTTAGCAACGACATCGCTAGAATATAATTACCAATTTAAAGATGGCTGGAGAGCAGCAGTATTTGCTGATGCTGGCAATGCTTATGATAAAGATTTTAATACACCGACCGCTTATAGCGCCGGTTTGGGTATCCGCTGGAGTTCACCGGTAGGACCGATACGTTTGGATGTCGCCGCAGGGCTTTCAGATGATAATATACCTATCCGGTTACATTTTTTTATTGGCCCACAACTTTAATAAATATATAAAATTTTCTCGGGAATATTATGGCTGATGCAGAACAGCGGGTAAATTCACCCGCTCCAGCACCTAAAAAAAATCATCGTAAACGTGTAATTCGTAGTGCACTTTTAGCTTTATTGATTGTGATACTGCTTTTGGCATCCGCATTGGGGATTATGTTTTCTACAGACCGCGGCAGTAAATTTTTACTGGACCGGGTGCTGGAGCGACAGACCTTTATTGTATATGAATATGAAGGTGGAAACTTACTGCGTGGCATTACACTGCGTAATATTCTGGTTAAAGTGAAACAGGTCGATGTCAAAATTGACCGCGCCGAGATTACTTTGGGATGGCGGGCAATACTGCAAAAAGAACTGCATTTGAATTATGCCGACGTGCGTAATTTACAGGTGATTAATAATAAACCTTCTGATGGTAAACCATTTGAATTTAAAGATATCAAGCTTCCTTTTGTACTTCGGGTAGATAATGGAACAGTTGACCATTTACTGATTAAAACCACCACCTCTGCAGTGGATTTTTATAATATTGAATTAAATGATGCTCTCTGGTCAGGTACTGAGCTGAACTTCGAGCGTTCACGTATGGATATGGGCTATTTAAGTCTGCGCAATGCAACAGGCCGGATTATCTTTTCAGGTAATTATCCATTAAATGCCATTGGCGATTTGAATATTCCCGCTTTAAGAAATAACCTTAATATTCATGATATTAAAATAGTAGCTAAGGGCAGTCTGGATAGTGTTCAGGCGGGTGTGGCCACTAATACTCCAGATTTGCTTACTGGCTGGGTAGTCTTGCATCCGGTACGTGAACACGTGCCTATGTTTGGTGAGCTACAGTTGAATAATTATCACTGGCCTTTAATGACCGAGCAGAAACTGTTCAGTGAAAAAGGCGTAGCAAAGTTTAATGGAGATATTAGACAGCTTGATCTAGATATAAATACCGATCTGAGCGGTAAAGATATTCCTAAAGGTCAATATAATGCCTTGATGAATACTGACTTGGTCAATCAGCTTAATATTACCAATTTAAATGGCCAGCTAATGGGCGGTTCAATTAACCTGGCAGGCAGAGTCGGTTGGGACGAACAGGTAACCTGGGATTTAAAAGGCCGTGCAGACCGTCTTAATCCAGATAATAAAATTTTGCCTCAAGCCGTACGAGATTTCTTGCCACCCTCTCTAGATACAAATCTTGCTTCTAGCGGTACACTGGAAAACGGGTTGCATGCTACCGGTCTTATAGACTTTGACCGTTATGAAACCTGGAATTTGAAACTGGACCAAAAAGCTGGGGAGACAGGACGTCCACAACCTATGTTGCTGGATGTGCGCTGGAATAATATTGATCGTGCCGTACCGTATGTGGGCTGGTTAAGCAGTGAATCCGGCCGCGTTAATCTGGCCTTGGTCGAAGGTCAGCAGAATATCCATGTGGCAACAGTAGTCCGCCGTAATGAAGAAGGTATGTTGCCACCGGGTCAATATAATGCTCAACTCAATCTGAAAAATAATATTCTCAATGTACCTGCGTTCAGCTATAAGGCAGCTCAAGGTGGTCTGAGTGGGCATGCCAAAGTTTTACTTCCGCATGAGAAGCGTCGGTTAAGCTGGAATGCTTTTATAAAAGCCCAGAACTTTAATCCGCAAACTGTTGTTGCCAGTGCACCTGTCAATTTATTAAATGGTTCAGTCAGCGGTAGCGGCTATGCACGGCCAAACCAGCAGATTATTCAACTTAAGAATATCAATCTGTCTGGTCGACTGGCCCAAAATCAGCAGGAAACTGTGCAGCTCAGTGGTAACAGTAATATTGCCTTGCTATTCCGGGATGAGAAGTCTGGCGGAGGGCTACGCGGTTTTGGTGTAAATTACGATGGTTCGCTTAATGCCTTTAACCAAGGTAAGGGCTTGTTGAAATTACGCATGTCAGGTACACCACAACTTATACGAATTAAAGAGCTGCAACACAAGGGAATAGCCGGACAAATACAGGCTAATGGTCTGCTTAATTTGAAAAATGGAATAAGCTGGGACCTGAATGCTTCATTAATCCGGTTTAAACCGCACTATTTTGTTTCTAGCGTTAAGGGTGAGTTGTCTGGAAATATCAAGACACAAGGGGTTTGGTCAGATACTTTAAAACGTATTAACCTTCAGAAACTAAATCTTGCAGGATTTATTAATAACCGGCCTGTACGAGGACGGGGCAATCTGGCGGTAGTCATTGACTCCAGGCAGCAAGGTCTTTTGCCTCAGCAGTTTGAAGCTAATAACCTGTTCCTGGCATATGGTAAAAATCAGGTACAGGCAACAGGTAATGCCCAGAACCTGAGAATCAAAATTAATGCACCTGCATTATATGAGCTATACAGCGGCTTACGTGGTCGTGCTTATGGGTATGTTAATTTACAGGCTCAACCCCGCTTAAGACTGACTACAAATCTGGTAGTGGATAATCTGGCACTGAACAATCTGTTCAGTATACGCAAGCTCTCGGTTCGAGGTGAGTTGCCATCTTCAGATACAGCACCTACAGTTTTAACTGGACGTCTTGAAAACCTGCGCCGTGGTGACCGAGAAATTCGTGAAGGAGTGATTCGGATTGCGGGTACCCGTAAAGCCCATGTAATGACAGCTGAGGCAAATAACCGCCATACCCGTTTCTTTGTACGTTTGGCAGGTGGTTTTAATGCACAAAATGACTGGTTAGGCCAGATACAGCAGGGAGATTTTAACTCTACACGTACACATCTGGTTCAGCAGCAAAATGCTCCGGTAATTTATTCGGCTACGCGTACTGAACTTTATGTTGGGCAGCATTGCTGGGCCAGTCAGCAAAGTCGATTATGTCTGGATCAACCTTTGCGTGTGAGTAAAACCAGAGGCAGTGCCTCACTGGTAACAACTAATCTTGATTTGAATGATTTTGCTGCATTTATGCCAGAAGGTCTGGCAGTTACCGGGAAACTGAATGGGTATGCAAGAGCATCATGGGCGCAAGGAACTAAACCGAAAATTGATGCGCGGCTGGTTACCCGAAATGGAGAAATCGGTATGGCTGCGGAAGATCCGCAGGAAGTATCGACGGCTGTACGTTATGATGAACTGAGTGTAATTGCCAAGAGTATCAGTGAAGGATTGCAATTACGTCTTGATGTAACCACCCCAGCAATTGGTACAGGTTATGCAAACGTGGTTATTAATCCTTATCAAACCCCGATGCCAATGCGTGGTGAAGTCGCTTTTGACCGGATTCAGCTCAGTGTGCTTAAGCCATTTATTCAGGATGTGCGTTCACTTAGTGGTACTTTATCACTTGCCGGAAAAATTGGCGGTTACTTGACCCAGCCAGAATTTAATGGAGATCTGCGCTTGAAAGACGGCGCTATCAGCATGATTTCACTGCCAGTAAATCTGACCAATATCCAGGTTTATTCAGCTATCCGTCAAGATCAGGCCACCATTAATGGCGCTTTCAACAGTGGCCGTGGAGTAGGCTCTTTAACGGGCAGTGTGGACTGGCGTAATGATCCGAGAATTCAACTCAGTTTGAAGGGTGAGAATCTGCTCATTCGTCAGGCTCCTCTGGTAACTGCTGTGGTGACTCCGGAAGTATCTTTAGATGTATTGCCAATGAGTAAACGTTTGACACTTAAAGGTAAGATTGATGTGCCGCGCGCGCTTATTTCTATGCCGGAATCCAGTGCGCCAGTAGTAAATGTATCTTCAGATGTTCGTGTAGTACAGGAAGGCCAGGATCAGCTTTCAATCCTGCGTTCAGCCCGTCCGTGGGATATCCGGGCCGATGTGCAGGTCAATCTGGGTGATCAGGTGATCTTCCAGGGCTTTGACAGTCGTATTCCACTGTTGGGCCGGGTTTATCTGACCCAGCGCGGTCTGGAGACTGCAATGAATGCTAATGGTGCCATCGGGGTGAGTCGTCAAGTAAAAATTGAAGCATATGGCCAGCGTCTGGACCTGAATCGGGCAATTGCACGTTTTAATGGTCCTCTATCTAACCCGTCACTTGATGTTGAAGCCAGTAAAAATGTTCAGGGGAGTACTGTCGGGGTACGTGTGACGGGTACAGCATCCAGTCCAAATATTCAGATTTATAATGATGCCGGACTTTCTGAGCAGGAAGCATTAAATGCGCTACTTACCGGGCGAATTAATGAAGGTACAACTGGTCTGAATAATGCAGAAGGCTTTAGATCCGATGTAAATAATACAATTGCAGCAGCGGGTATCAGTCTGGGGCTGGGCGGCACACGTGCCTTTACCAACCAGATTGGGCGTACTTTTGGTTTAAGTGGCCTGGCGCTAGATGCACAGGGCACCGGAGATGATACTCAAGTGAGCCTGACCGGTTATATTACGCCTGACCTTTATATCCGTTATGGAGTTGGGGTATTTACACCGGTTAATACACTTACCGTTCGTTACCAGGTGAATCGTCGCTTATACCTGGAGGCGAGCCAGTCGCTAGAACGTGCTATAGATCTATTTTATAACTGGCGTTTTTAATCTGTTTTCAAATATAGACAAACAGGACATTTTTTCGAAAATGTCCTGTTTTTTTTGCAAATTATAAATGGTAAAAGTAAATGAAATTTCAAATATTTTTATCCACTATTTCGTACAATAACTTATTAAATAAGTTATATACTTAATATGAAAACAATAATGAAACCATAACAGAATAATCAGGAGAATGAGTATGCTCGTGATACGAAATCCCGGGGTGTATCGCATGCATCGTGCTGTAGCCATTTTGTATGTCGCAGCTATTTTCATCCTACTATTTTTTGTACTGTATTTTCCGCAGGTGCCTGAAAAGAAATATATTAATCTGGCTCTTATAGTGTTGCTGGTTATGCTGGCACTGGCTCATGTCCGAGCCGCAATTGAAGTCAAATATGGCACAGATTATGGTCGGCGCCTGTCTCGCTTACTTGGTATTATTCTACTTTTTAGTTTTCCCATTGGTACGGCTATTGGTATCTATATATTAATCAAAACGAAAGCACAGTACTGGCAACCTTATAATGCCCGGTACTTAAGTTATGGTGATTAACTCTAAATGATCAGGGCTTCGGCTTTTGAGGGCTAAATGCTCGCTATATAGCATTGAAGTTGGGTATGATACGGGCCAAGAGGAGAGTGCAGATGAAGAAAATTATTGTAATAGGTACTGCTTTACTTTTGGCTGCCTGTAGCGAAAAACCCCCTTTAACGCCTGAGCAGCAGTGGCAAGGCTTTTGTACCAGTCTAGGTAATGCTGCACGTTCAATCATGCTAGACCGCCAGTCTGGGATTGATAAAGCTCAGGCACTGGAGCATGCTAACCGTGTGGAAGATCCACTAATCAAAGAAATGATTCTTAAAATTCTGGATCAGGCTTATCTTCAGCCAAGAGTTGAGGGTAAGCAGGCAAAACTTGATGTACAAGAAAAATTTAAACAGCAGGCCTATGAACAGTGCCTGAGTACACCACATGACCGGATGCCACAATATAAAAAACTATAACTTATATCTAACTTTATAAAATAGCCCAAGCATTTTGAGTAAAATGCTTGGGCCCGTTAGCAATGCTTAGATTAAATCTTGAAAATAAAACCAGCTTTAAATGTATTTATTGAAAGCAAAATGCACAGTTAATTTTCAGAAATTGCCAACCCGACTAAAGATAATTGGAGAAAAGAATTTTTCTTCACTTTAACCTTCTATACTGTCATCTGACGACGGTCAAAATTTTAGTAGAGACAGATGCTCAAGATTCAAGACACTTGAGAGATTATATGAATAACATTTAGTTATAAAATAATGGGCATCACAAAGAAACACTTTACTTGCATTAACTTTTATCGGGAATTTTAGTAAAATTTTACAGTCCATATTATTTGTGAAGCTTTGAAGAAGCTGGAATTCACAAGTAATTTTTTAAAAAAGAGGAATTACACCGTGCTAGAAGCTTACCGCCAACACGTTGAAGAACGTGCCGCACTCGGAATCCCACCGAAGCCACTTGACGATACTCAAACAGCTGAGCTGGTTGAATTGTTAAAAAATCCACCTGCTGGTGAAGAAGCATACCTGGTTGACTTGATTGAAAACCGAGTTCCCGCAGGTGTTGACCAGGCAGCTTATGTAAAAGCTGCTTTCTTGGCTGCCGTGGCAAAAGGTGAAGCGACCTCTCCATTAATTTCTAAAGAGCGTGCAGTTTACCTGTTAGGTACAATGCTTGGCGGTTATAACGTAGCCCCTTTAGTTGAATTACTTGATGATGCTGAACTGGCTGAACTGGCTGCCGAAGCACTGAAAAAAACTCTTCTTGTATTTGATGCATTCCATGACGTGGCAGATAAAGCTAAAGCTGGAAATGCAAATGCAAAAGCAGTTTTACAATCTTGGGCAGATGCTGAATGGTTTACTAGCCGTAAAGATGTTCCTGAAGAAATCAAAATTACTGTATTTAAAGTAACAGGTGAAACCAACACTGATGACCTGTCTCCAGCACAGGATGCCTGGAGCCGTCCAGACATTCCATTACATGCAAATGCAATGCTGAAGAATGAACGTGACGGTATCAACCCTGAAAAACAGGGTGAAGTTGGTCCATTAAGCCAGATTAAAGACCTGATCGCTAAAGGCAACCAGGTTGCGTATGTAGGTGACGTAGTTGGTACAGGTTCAAGCCGTAAGTCTGCAACTAACTCTGTGCTTTGGTTCTTTGGTGAAGAAATTCCGCACATTCCAAACAAAAAAGATGGTGGCGTGTGCTTAGGTGGTAAAATTGCTCCTATTTTCTTTAACACGATGGAAGATGCTGGTGCATTACCAGTTGAGATCGATGTTTCTGAAATGAACATGGGCGATGAAATCGTTCTTAAAGTCAATAAAGACGAAGCTAAAGTTACTGCGTTCAAAAATGGCGAACAAATCGCTGAATCTGAACTGAAAACTCCAGTACTTCTAGATGAAGTACGTGCAGGCGGCCGCATCAACCTGATTATTGGCCGTGGCTTGACAGCGAAAGCACGTGAAGCATTGGGCCTTGGTCCTTCTACACTGTTCCGTACGCCTGTACAGCCAGCAGATACTGGTAAAGGCTTTACACTAGCCCAGAAGATGGTAGGTCGCGCTTGTGGTCTTCCAGAAGGTGAAGGTGTTCGTCCGGGTACTTACTGTGAACCGAAAATGACGACTGTAGGTTCTCAGGATACAACTGGTCCTATGACTCGTGACGAGTTAAAAGACTTGGCTTGTTTAGGTTTCTCTGCTGACTTGGTCATGCAGTCTTTCTGTCACACAGCTGCGTATCCAAAACCAGTAGACGTACAGATGCAGCATACGCTTCCGGACTTCATCATGAACCGTGGCGGTGTTTCTCTGCGTCCAGGTGACGGTATTATCCACTCTTGGCTAAACCGTATGCTTCTTCCAGATACTGTAGGTACTGGCGGTGACTCACATACCCGTTTTCCAATCGGTATTTCATTCCCGGCGGGTTCAGGTCTGGTAGCATTTGCTGCTGCAACTGGTGTAATGCCTCTTGACATGCCAGAGTCTGTACTGGTGAAATTTAAAGGCAAAATGCAGCCTGGTATCACTCTACGTGACCTAGTACATGCAATTCCTTACTATGCAATTCAGGCAGGTGACCTGACTGTCGAGAAGAAAGGTAAGAAAAATATTTTCTCTGGCCGTATTCTTGAGATCGACCTGTCAGAAATGGAAAATGACCTGACTGTTGAACAGGCATTTGAACTTTCCGATGCTTCTGCTGAGCGTTCTGCTGCTGGCTGTGCGATCACGCTTTCTGAAGAGAAAGTTGCTGAATACCTTCGTTCAAATATCACCATGTTAAAATGGATGATTTCTGAAGGTTATGGCGATGCTCGTACTATGGCACGCCGTGTTGAAAACATGGAAAAATGGCTTGCTAACCCAAGCTTGCTTAAAGCAGATGCTGATGCTGAATATACTAAAGTATATGAAATTGACATGGCTGATATCAAAGAACCTATTCTTTGCTGTCCGAACGATCCAGATGATGCAAAACTGCTTTCTCAGGTACAAGGTGACAAGATTGATGAAGTATTCATCGGTTCTTGTATGACCAATATCGGTCACTTCCGTGCAGCAGGTAAACTTCTAGACAAAGTACCTGGTGGTTCTTTATCTACTCGTCTGTGGCTGGCTCCTCCAACTCGTATGGATGAACGTCAGTTAATGGAAGAAGGGTTCTACAACACTTATGGTAAAGCTGGCGCACGTACTGAAATGCCAGGCTGTTCACTGTGTATGGGTAACCAGGCACGTGTAGCACCAAATACTACTGTTGTTTCAACATCTACCCGTAACTTCCCGAACCGTCTGGGTCAGGGTGCAAATGTTTACTTGGCTTCTGCTGAGCTGGCGTCTGTGGCTGCTGTACTGGGTAAACTTCCTACACCGGAAGAATATCAGCAGTATGCTTCTCAAATTGATAGCATGGCAGCAGATATTTATAAGTATCTGAACTTTGATCAAATGTCTGACTATACATCTGAAGCAAGCAAGGTTGACACTAAAAAGATCTCTGCTGCTCAATTGACTTAATAAGCGAGAGGGAAAAGTCGAAAGACGTTTCCCAAGTGTAAAAGCAATGCACTGATTTTCTTTGAAAATTAAGATAAGATGAGTTAAAAATAAGGGCTGAGTAATCAGCCCTTATTTTTTTGAGTAGGTAAATGAACAGTAAAATTAGTCAGATCATTCAGTCCACTCTAAATATTCTAGAAGAAAACAATAGTCATGGTAATAACTTCAATCTATTAAAAATCTGTGGAGTATCAAATAGTGAAGTATTCACCCATACTCCAATTTTGAAAGAGTTATTAGATCCTGAGGGAACACATGGGCAAAAAGATATATTCTTAAAAAGTTTTGTAGAGTTTTTTAAATTAGATTTTAAGATTAGAGGTAATATAAAAACAAAAAAGGAGCAAAGATTTAATGATTATGGCCAGATTGATTTAATGATTGAAAATGAAGAGCAGATAATTATTCTGGAAAATAAAATTTATGCTGTCGATCAATCTAAACAATTACAAAGATATTTTAACTTTTGTAAAAATTATGCTAAAAAGCAACCATTATTGATTTATTTAACATTATTTGGAAATGAGCCAAGTTTTTCTTCATTAGGTAATATTAAAAAAGTTGATAATAAATATTTAATTCAAACTAATAATGAGTTAATTAATGTAAATTTAAGATGTTTAAGCTATAAGATAGATATTATTTCATGGCTTGAGGATATTAAGTCTCAATTTAATCACCTAATAAATCTTCAGTCAGCTCTTAATCAGTATATTAATTTACTAAGAATATTGACTAATGAGCTGGTAACTGTAAATAAAGAATTAAAAAATATGTTATTAGAAATGACACCCAACGAACTTCAGGCGATTAAGCAAATCTCTAATCAATTTAACAGTAGTAATTATAGAGGAGACTTACTTTTTAAATTATTTGCATATTTTGAACATAAATTTATTGAAACAGGAAATTATGAAATATCTCCTGAATTCCAAGATATACATTATACATTTAAAAATTGCCAACAATGGTTTAAGCAGCTTAGTAATCTTAATCCAGAAAGTAAAAGGAATGTTATTGGTTGTGTATTAAGAAGCAAAAAAAATCTTCATGTTACTTTTTTGTTTGTAGCAGCTAAAGATAATTTACATTATGGGATCACGTTATCAGAAGAGTGTCATTTTAATTTGAATGATCTAGAACGTCTACTACCAACATGGGGGCAAGCTAAACAATGGAAAAAAATCCCTGATGGTCTGATTAGCAAAGGTATAGAAAATCTAAGAAATTTTTCTGGTGATGCATTTAAATTATTGGCTGTTAAAGATAATAATTTTCTAGATAATTTTATTAAGGATAGGTTGCAGGAGATGGATATTATTCTAAAGCTATAAAAATAAGAATTTTTTAGTATTATTAAAATCAAATTATTAGTATTCCATATATATGTCAAGTATTAATCTAATTGATAATGCTTATACATATATATGTGGAATATTCAGCGGACCTTAAGCTTAAGAAGAAACTTCATAAGTTTAAATATGATGAAATTCCTCGCAGGAGAATAATTTATAACAATCAAGTGAATAAACTATATGACTATATAGAGATTAGGCTTAAAAAAGAGAGTCACTCGGAAATTTACTGATTTTTTAGAGTTAAATTTTGAGCATATTTTTTAAAAAAGGGTTCACACTATAAAATTTGAAGTTAATTGATATTTTCTATATTAATATAATCTTTCCAAGATAGGCAATAAGTTATTAAATTTCCTTAAATATGCTAGTTTAAAAGAGAATGTCTAAACAATCCCGCTTCCTCTGCATCGGCGGTTTCCTCAATGGAACCCAAGTCAAAGACCAAGGTGACAGCTTCGTCTGCGTCGAAAATGGTAAACAAGTGACTTACCATAAAAAGGAAATTTTTCATCAAGACGCTTGGAATCATGACTATTACATCTGTGAAGCTACTACAAACCAACAGGCCAAAAACTGGGTCTACGACATTGAAAGCTGAGCTGAAATTTTAGAGATTAAAAAGCACTATAATGAGAAGCTGCTTACATAAGGTACTTCTCTGTTATTAAAAATAGTAAAATATACATAGCTTAAATATACGAGATAGCTTGGCGAATTCAAACATGAGGTGCGACAGTTTCAAAAGCCATATGATAATCAACAAGCTGAGCAAATTTCTCTAATGGTGTAAGCCAATCTAACGCCTTTCTAGGACGAGTATTCAGTGACATAGCAACTTGATTTAAATAATGCTGATCTGCCTGATTTAAATCAATCCCTTTAGGTAAATATTGCCTAATTAAACCATTCATATTTTCGCATGTGCCTTTTTGCCAGGGTGAATGTGGGTCACAGAAATATACATCTATGCCTAAATCTTCTTCAAGTATTTTATGTTCTGCCATCTCGCGTCCACGGTCATAGGTCAACGTTTTACGCAGTTCTGCAGGTAAATATTTCAGAGCTTCAGTTAAAGCCTTGCGCACTGATTCTGCCTTTGCATCAGGTAATGT
>NZ_JFCC01000006.1:0-106718 GCF_000582925.1 Acinetobacter sp. 1294596
AATCTATTATTATTTTCTAAAATTTTTATATAAAATTTATGTTTTTCAAGTAATTTATGCTATAAATTTTACGCTCTGCCTAATTAATCTTATAACTTATTTTAGTATCTATGTGATGTATTATGCTTTTTAACTCCAATTTAATCTTTAAAAAGGTTATAACTTTTTCAATTGTTGGTATATGTTCAAATCAGATTTTTGCTGCTTCTGAAACAGCTGAAAATACCCAAGACTTTGAACTCAGTGGTAATATTACTCTTACCAGCGATTACCGTTTCCGCGGGATTACCCAGACCCAAACTGATCCAGCTATTCAGGGAACCGCAACTCTGACACATAAAAGTGGATTATATTTTAGTGCTTTTGCCTCGAATGTAGATTATGGTACTGCAGACCCTCATATGGAACTTGATCCATCAATTGGCTATAGCACGCCTCTCAAATTATCAAGTTCAGTACCTGTAACTTTAGATATAGGTGCAAGTTACTATAATTATATTAGTGGTAATGAGGGTGATTATGCAGAGTTATATGCCAGACTTATTCTTGAACGTATATTAATAAATGATGACAGTCTATTAACAAGTCTGAGCTATACCAATGACTATGCAGGTCAAGACAAGAATAGCTGGAATGCTACGCTGGGGTATGCTGTACCGCTTGCCCAGACTAATTTCGGTGCGGTGGCCAGTATTGGCTATACTACTGTAGATGACTATGATTTTAATCAGCAAGGTGAAAATAGTTATTTCGACTATAAAGCTGGTCTGACTTATAATTTCGCTTCTTTCCCTGATGCAAGCGCAGAACTTGCTGTAGTGGGTACTAATCTGGATAAAGATGCGTTAGATCATGCTGGCAAGCGCGGTGTAGATACTGGCGCAGTATTTACCCTTACCAAAGCTTTTTAAAATGCGATAAGCTCAAAAGTATGACTGCGTACTTTTGAGCTTTATTTTTAGTAATCTGGCTATAAATATATTAATAAAAACAGTTTATATCAGTTAGATTATTCTCCAGGATATTCACTTTGATAAATATGAAATAGTTTTATGTCATTGTTTTTATTTTTTTAAAAAGTTTATATAGAAATTAGAATTTACGCAAAATTTACGCCCTTTAGTGCTTTGTCAATAGAAAATTTACGGTGCCCTTTTTCATACTTGATAGTGGAATTTTCCAATGATCAAGGTTCGAAAAATGTTTACCCAATTTGCAGATGATGCGTACATGAGAATAAGTCATCATGGGGACGCGTTATTAAATAAGAAAAAATACCAGATGCTCCTTCTGTCTTCTAATTTATTGAAATAGGGGAAAGAGGCATGTTGGAATTCTTTTTATTGATCGCGCTGGTAGTAATTTTTGCTTTTCCTTTGGGGAAATATCTATCAGACGTGATGCAATATCACAAAATGAGAAGTGACATCCTGTTTAGCTGGATAGAAAAACCTGTTTACGCCGTACTGGGCACTCAGCCTCAACAGGAAATGAGTGCCAGAACCTATATATTGAGCTTTGTCTTAAGTTGTTTTGTAGTAGGCATGCTGGTCTGGATACTCTTTATGGTACAGGCATGGCTACCACTTAATCCAAACCATGCACCTAATATGTCATGGGACCTGGCTTTACACACCATGATTTCTTTCCTGACTAATACTAACCAGCAGCATTATTCTGGTCAGGCACAGCTATCTTATTTGTCACAAATGGTCGGTATTGTGGGCTTGCAGATAATTACGCCTATGATGGGGCTGGCTATGGTAGTTGCTACCTTGCGTGCGTTGTTTAATCTGAAACAGCCAGGACCTATCGAATGTGATAACAGTTCAGCGCTGGCCAGACTAAATGTAGGAAATTACTGGGCAGATGTAATTCGGCCAACATTCCGTTTTTTAATTCCACTTTGTCTACTCTGGTCGCTGCTACTGAACAGTCAGGGTGTACCTTCGACTTTTGAGGGCGGGCCAGAGGTTCAGGTAGTTCAACCTAATGCTGAACTTTCCACTCAGAAAATTCCATTAGGGCCTGTGGCACCGATGGTGGCAATTAAACAGCTTGGTAGTAATGGCGGCGGCTGGTATGGGCCAAACAGTAGTGTGCCCTTAGAAAATCCGACACCACTTTCCAATTTTCTGGAAATGTTGGCAATCTTGCTTATTCCAGTTTCTATTATTGTCATGCTGGGTTTTTTGACCAGACGTCCAAAATTTGCAGGCTTTGTATTTGGTTCAATGCTGCTGATGTCAGTCATCTCGGCGACTGGCGCAATCTGGTCAGAAAGCTTATCTGATACAGCCACAAATATCTCATCAATGGAAGGTAAAGAAGTCCGCTTTGCTGAGAGTTCTTCAGCACTCTGGGCTGCTGTGACAACGCAGGTGAATAATGGTTCTGTCAATATGATGCATGATTCATCCGCACCATTGACTGGACTGGTTGCATTGTCAAACATGTTGATCAATGCCATCTGGGGTGGAATTGGTTGTGGCTTGCAGCAGTTTCTGGTCTATCTGTTCCTGGCGGTATTTATTGCCGGGCTGATGACAGGTCGTACACCAGAGCTATTCGGCCGAAAAGTGGAAGCGCCTGAAATCAGATTACTGGCTGTGGTTATTCTTATTCAGCCAGCAATTATTTTACTGTTCACTGCAATAAGCCTGTTCTTTCCTGAACTTACTGGTAACAGTAATCCCGGGAGTCATGCAATCAGCCAGGTATTTTATGAATATGTTTCGGCCTTTGCCAATAATGGTTCTGGGTTTGAAGGACTGGCTGATAATACTGTCTGGTGGAATATCAGCTGTAGTATTGCACTGCTGGCAGGCCGCTTTCCGGCACTGATTATTCCTTTACTGATTGCTGCGCGTCTGGCAGTTAAACGGCAGGCACCTGAAAGTGCAGGCAGTCTGAAAGTAGAAACGCCAACGTTTGCCTTAACACTGATTGCCATTGTGGTCATGCTAACTCTTTTACAATTCATGCCTGTCTTGGTCTTGGGACCCATTGCTGACTATTTACTACTGGTTCAGGGCTAAGGGGAAAATAATGAAATCTGTGAATCAAACACAAAAAGTTCCTGCTCTATACCAGAGCGCTGCCTGGAAAAATGCCTTTATTAAACTGCTCCCACAGCACATGATTAAAAATCCGGTAATGGCAGTGGTATGGCTGGGAACCTTGATTACATTGTTCAGTACAGTGTTCGGACAGACCCAGCTGTTTTTTGGGATGGCTGTTACTTTTATTCTTTTTATTACGGTCTTATTTGCCAATTATGCAGAAGCTGTAGCAGAGGCCAAAGGACGCGGGCAGGCAGCTTCCCTGCGGCAGGCTCGTCAGAACCTCACGGCCCGACGTTTAAAAACCTTGCAGGATAAGGAGGGCGAACAGGTCGCTGCTACAGTACTGGCTCTAAATGATTTAATAGAAATCCGGGTAGGGGAGCTGATTCCTGCAGACGGTGAAATTGTGCATGGTTTTGCCACGATTAATGAAGCTGCGGTTACTGGCGAATCTGCACCTGTACTGCGTGAAGCAGGGACGGACCGTTCTGGTGTGATCGGAGGAACCAAAGTTCTGACTGACCGCATTATTGTACAGGTCACTGCTGAAACTGGACATAGTTTCCTGGACCGGATGATTGCACTGGTTGAGGGCTCAAACCGCCAGAAAACTCCCAATGAGATTGCTCTGGGGATTTTATTGACAGTTATGACCCTAACCTTTGTGCTGGTGGTAGCAACCCTGCCAGTCATAGCCGGATCTCTGGGTATTACTCTTGATCCAATTGTACTGGTGGCCTTACTGGTCTGTCTGATTCCGACAACGATTGGTGGTTTGTTGCCTGCTATTGGTATTGCTGGCATGAACCGCGCATTAAAAGCCAATCTGATTGCCAAATCTGGCAAGGCGGTTGAAGTAGCGGGAGATGTCGATGTGCTATTACTGGATAAAACCGGAACCATTACTTATGGAGACCGTCAGGCAACTGCATTTTATCCACTAACTGGCGTAACACCATCTGAGCTACGTCAGGCAGCAGTATTAACATCATTTGCTGACCCTACACCAGAAGGTAAATCTGTGGTGTCTCTGGCAAAAGAACTGGGCGAGCATGTGCCCCAGCCAGAACAGGCCGAATTTATTGCTTTCAATGCCGCCAGCCGTATTTCTGGAATTAATCTGGAAACTGGCCAGCAAATCCGCAAAGGAGCCATAGATGCAATCTTGAAATTTACCTCTCAGTCTCTTGAAAATAATCCTGAACTGAAAACACGGGTAGAGCAGGTAGCCTCCAAAGGTGCAACGCCACTGGTAGTCAGTTTAAACCAGAATATTCTTGGAGTGATTGAACTATCTGATGTGGTCAAACCCAGCATTAAAGAAAAATTTGCACGCCTGAGAGAGATGGGAATCAGGACCGTTATGATTACCGGTGATAATCCTCTGACTGCGGCTGCAATTGCAGCTGAAGCTGGCGTAGATGACTATATCGCCGAGGCTAAACCAGAAGACAAACTGGCCTGTATTCGCCGCGAGCAGCAAAATGGTCATCTTGTGGCAATGGTAGGGGATGGTACTAATGATGCACCGGCATTAGCACAAGCCGACATTGGTCTGGCTATGAATTCTGGAACTCAGGCTGCTAAAGAGGCCGGTAATATGGTAGATCTGGACTCAGATCCGACCAAACTGCTGGCAGTGGTTGAGATTGGGAAACAGCAGCTAATTACCCGCGGTGCATTGACAACTTTCTCGCTGGCAAATGACATCTCTAAATACTTTGCAATATTACCGGCTTTATTTGTATTGGCTATTCCACAAATGCAGGTACTCAATGTCATGCAACTCGCCAGTCCGGAAAGTGCCATTCTTTCTGCACTGATCTTTAATGCCATTATTATTTCATTACTGATTCCACTAGCATTGCGCGGTGTCAAATTTACGCCTTCCACTTCAACTCAGCTATTACGCCGAAATATGCTGATTTATGGCGTGGGGGGAGTCATATTGCCTTTTGTTGCTATTAAGGGCATTGACCTGATTGTCAGCCTGATTATGGGTGTTTAAGGAGAATCATATGCAAATATTAACTCAGCCTGTTACACAGCCAGCCATTAGTACTTTAATCAGGCCAGCAATCGGTTTAAGCCTGTTCGCCTTAGTAGTATGCGGGTTTGGTTATAGTGCGATTGCAACAAAGATCGGACAAGCAATTTTTCCAGAGCAGGCTCATGGCAGCCTGATTAAATATGAAGGCAAGGTTGTTGGTTCCAAACTGGTGGCGCAGCCTTTTACTGCTCCTTCTTATTTCCATTCACGGCCATCAGTGGCCAATTATGACCCAATGGCGCTGGCGGGAAGTAATCTGGCCAGAACCAATCCTGAACTTCAGAAAGTGATCGCTGAACGTATTGTTCAGGTTGCCAGCCTTGAAGCAATTCAGCCAGATCAGATCCCTAAAGATCTGGTCACTGCCTCAGGAAGCGGGATTGACCCTGAAATTAGCGTACAGGCAGCTCTCATACAGGTAAAGCGTATTGCTGAACAGCGTAGTATGCCTGAACAGCAGGTAAGGGAACTTGTCCTTAAATACGCCCAGCAGCCAACATTTGGAGTATTAGGTTCAAACCGGGTAAATGTACTGGAGTTGAATCTTGCACTTGATCAGCTAAAACGAAAATAAGTTTTCAAGATTTCATTTATACTGAAATATGCACGTTCAGGATCATTAATACCTTGCTCAAGAGATTGATGATCCTCTGTTTTAAGAATGAAAAATGACAAATATACAAACAAATAAGGCCGATATACTGTTACAGCAGGTCAAGCGTCATCAGACGGGGCACATGACAATTTTTCTGGGTGCAGCACCAGGAGTGGGAAAAACTTTTGCCATGCTGTCACGTGCGCATGAGCTATATGGACAGGGCCAGAATGTAGCAATTGGTTATATTGAAACTCATGGGCGTCTGGAAACTGAGGAGCTGGTTGCCGGCCTGCCTGTGATTCCAAGAAAGATAGTTGAATACAAAAACCATAATCTTGAAGAGATGGATCTGGACAGTATTTTACAGATCCATCCAGACATTGTACTGGTAGATGAATTGGCGCACCAGAATATACCCGGGAGCCGCCATAAAAAACGCTGGCAGAATATTAATGAGCTTCTTGATGCCGGTATCGATGTTTTTACCACCATGAATATTCAGCATCTGGAAAGCTTGAACGATGTCATATTCCAGATTACGGGAATACGGGTAAAAGAAACCGTACCAGATCAGATTCTTGAACGTATCCGTGATATACGCCTCATCGACTTACCGGTAAATGAGCTGCTGGAGCGTTTAAATCAGGGTAAAGTTTATGTACCTGATCAGGCGGCGCATGCCTTAAAAAGCTTTTTTAATATTGCCAACCTGACAGCATTACGTGAACTGGCCATACAGACGGTGGCCCATCATATTGATATAGATGCACGGGAGCAGTTTGATGTAAAGGGTCTTTCGCTAACGCCCCTGAATAATCATGTGCTAATCATGATTCAGGGTAACCAGAACTCTGAAGCATTGGTACGGATAGGAAGCCGTATTGCCGAACGTCGTAATGCAAAATGGACTGTAGCTGCATTTTTAACTACAGCATCCGGTCATAACCCGATCTCATTTGAAACTCACAGTACAGGCAGGGAAATTGAGCGGGCGCTTCATCTGGCACGGCAGCTAGGGGGAATGACCGATATTTTATATGGAAAAAATTACGCAGGGACACTGTACAATTTTGCCTGTGAACGGGGAATTTCAATACTGGTACTAGAACAGGAAAGTCGGCCGCTATTTTACAGCTGGTTAAGGCCGCCCTTAGCCCATCAGCTGTTAAAATATCAACCCGCATTTGAACTGAGTATTGTTCCGGTTCAGCAAGGTAAGCCGCAAGCCTACCGTTTTAACAGGCAAAATTATGTCTTAAATTTAAAAGAACTGATTTTTGTACTGATCACAACGATAACTAGTATTCTGATTGCAAAACTAAGTGTGCAATACTTAAAAGTTGAAGAGCTATCACTGATTTTTATTACTGCGGTTATTTTTGTTGCAGCCAATACCCGAATGACTGCTGCCATGCTTGCAGCTATTCTTTTTTTCTTTGCCTATAACTTTTTCTTTATTCCACCGACATTAACTTTCCAGATTTCGGCTCATAAAAGTGTGATCACTGTAGTGGCGTTTCTGGCAGCAGCACTTATTGCGGGCCGTTTGGCATCACGCTTGCGTGAACAGGTGGTCGCCCTAAGATCGGCAAACAGCTATAACAGTATTATGCAGGATTTGGGGCAGAAACTCTCTGTTGCGGTTGACCTGCAGCAGGTCATTGAAATCGGACAGAACAGTCTGGAAAAAAGTTTAAATGTTCAGGTCTGGTTTAAGCTGAGTGATGAAACAGCACTAAGCTCAGATGAAAATATGCTGACTGAAAAAGAAAAAATTTCGGCAAACTGGACATTGAAGAATCACCAGCCTTCCGGGCGTTTTACCCAGACTTTGAGTGAAAGTGCTTGGTGGTTTCTGCCTTTATTGGCTTCGAAAGAATGTATAGGTGTTATCGGGCTCAATATTTCAGAAAATCAGAGGGAAATGAATATTGAACAAAGACGTCTGGCTGAAGCTATGGTGGAATATATTACCCAAGCTATTACCAGGACGCAGCTCAGCAAGGAACTGGAATATGCCAATATCAGCTCTGAAACTGAAAAACTTCGTTCAGCTTTACTTTCTTCGGTGTCTCACGACCTGCGCTCACCTTTGGCTGCCATGATAGGAGCAGCAGATACTATTGCTACTTACAAGTCTACTATGACCGAAGAAGACCAGCTTACTTTACTCGAGACCATAGGGCTGGAAGGAGAACGTCTAGACCGTTATATACAGAATTTGCTGGACATGACTCGACTGGGCTATCAGGGGTTGAAACTGACGCGTGACTGGATTGAGGTCCATGAACTGGTGGATACAGCAACCAGACGCTTAAAACGTTATAAACCTGTAGTTGAGTTTAATATTCAACGCCTGCCGCAAGAGCTAAAAATTTACGTACATCCTGCGCTGATTGAACAGGCATTATTTAATGTGCTGGAAAATGCTGCCAAATTTAATCCTGAAGATCAGCCAATTGATATTATTCTTTCACAACCTGATACTGCACATATCCAGTTTGATATTAGTGACCAAGGTAAAGGTATCGATATTGCTGACCGAGAAAAAATTTTTGATATGTTCTATACCATGCATGGCGACCGTAATCCTACTGGGACAGGCTTGGGACTGGCGATTGTTAAAGCCATTATCTCCGCACATATAGGAAGTATTAAGGCGCAGATTGGTCTCAAAAATAAAGGGACCAATATTCAGATTGTTTTACCTGTCCATATTTCACAAGATTAAAAGGCAATAACTGTGAATATACACCCAGCAGAAACCAGAATCGTAGTGATTGATGATGAACCGCAAATCCGGAAATTTTTAGGAATCGCATTAAGGTCCGAGGGCTACCAGACTCAGCTATTTGGCACGGCTATGCAGGGACTGGAATATCTCTCTTCCCAAAGTGCGCAACTGGTTATTCTGGATTTGGGCCTGCCTGATCTGGATGGTCAGGACGTATTGAAAGAACTCAGGTCCTGGAGTGAAATTCCAGTTATTGTGCTGTCGGTACGCTCAGATGAACAAGAAAAGGTGACCTTGCTGGATGCCGGAGCCAATGACTATGTAACCAAACCGTTTAGCGTTCAAGAGCTCATGGCCAGGATTCGTGTGGTCTTGAGGAGCAGGCTAAACCAGACTGAAACCCATGACTATGACGATGGTTATCTAAAGATCAATTTTGTACAGAGACAGACCTATATCAACAGCCAGGCGGTTGCTCTTACCCGAAAAGAATTTCATCTGCTCTCATTGCTGGCCAGAAATCGGGGGCAGTTACTGACTCAACCACAAATTTTAAAGGAGCTATGGGGACCTACCCATCAGGAAGATACACATTATCTTAGAATACTGGTGGCTAAGCTTAGAAATAAACTGGGCGAAGATGCAATTCATCCTCAATATATTATCACTGAACCTGGAGTTGGGCTGCGCTTTCTGGGCAAATAAAATTTCTCAGCACTTATTTTTTAATTAGCTGAATTTTATTTATATAAATAAAAAGCTAATAGGTATATTAGCTTTTTAAACTTGATATTTGGAGTATTAACTATAATTAAAATTAAATATCCCAGTTTTGTTCGGTTTCAGTAATCTGGTTATAAACATTATAATATTCAGCAGATTTTACTGTACACCATACCTCTATAAATTCTTTACCTAAATATTTTTTTAATACCGGATTGTTCTTAAGAAGATTTAATGCCTCGAGCTGATACTTGGGTAAATTAATATGCTCATGTTTTGATTTCGCAAGATGGACTGGCTGCGGAGTATCTAACTGGTGTTCTAAACCATGTAAGGTAGCAATCAGTATGACAGCAATAGCCAGATAAGGATTACAGTCTGCGCCAGCTACACGGTATTCTAGACGCTGATTTTCCTGATCGGAGCAAGGTATACGGATGGCAACATTGCGGTTATTAATTCCCCAGTTTGCTTCCAGTGAAACATGATGACCAAGTGTAAATCTGCGGTAGGAATTAATGTTGGGGGCTAATATAGCCATTGATGCAGGCATTAGCTGAATCATGCCACTAATCGTTTTTAACAACATTTTTGATGGTGTGGACAGATCATTTGAGCTAAACAGATTTTGCATGGAAGCATTGCACAAGCTCATATGAAAGTGCATACCGCTACCCGCTTTTAGCAGGGTGGGCTTGGCAAGAAAGCTGGCATGCAGCTGATGTTTTCTGGCCACCTGCTTGATAATACGTTTTAGCGCCATGATCTGATCGCATAACCGTAAAATATTCGAAGTATGCTGAATATTGATTTCATACTGACCAGAGGCCGCTTCTGCAACAATACCGATCATTTCAATAGATTGTAAACGTGCAATCTGCTCTACTTCTTCAAGTACATACTGATAGTCGTCAGGCGTATTCAGGTCAAAACACTGACTTGATAAAACCTCATCTTCCCCATCTGCATTTTGCTTGTAGAGATAGAACTCAAGCTCAGCCGACATCACCGGATAATAGTCCTGCTGATGAAGCTGAGCGATAATATGGCTTAAAAGATTGCGGGGTTCATATTTACAGGCCTCACCATTTTCATCTTGCATGGTCAGATAAAGCTGTGCATGCGTCTCAGGCTGAATAGCGCAAGGTTGTAATGTGCCAGAAATTGGTGTGCAGAGCATATCAGGCTCACCAATTGACTTTCCGAGACCTGTTTCCTCAACCACTTTGCCATCTAGATCCATAGCATAGACAGACAAGGGAAAATAGCAGCCTTTATAAATCTTCTTCAAACTTTGAACATCAATCTGTTTGCCACGGACATGTCCGTTCAGATCATGCAGGCAGATATCAATATGTCGGGTAAGGGGATATTGGCTTAAATATTCATTGACTTCGCTGGAAAATAAATCTTCTGGATGATCAATATTTAAATATTCTGGTCTCTTGTTGAGTAAATTCTCTTTAATTTTAATAAAAGGATTTAGATCTTTTTCTTGGGTTGGAACGCTAATACTACTCATGCTTAGAACCTTTTTTATAAGGATAAGAAAATAGTAGATGAGTACAAAAAATTATTACGTAAAGAGTTCGTAATTTTTTAGATTGTAAGCGTTTAAAAATAATAAATTCATTTTTTTATATAATTCTATTGATGTAATTAAATAATTTATTTATATAAGGAATTAAAGCGTAGATATCATTTTTACTATAAAAAAGTATATGTTTTAATTAAATCAAATATAAAAATAATTACCTTAAAATACATTTAAGATCTGAAAATCTCTATTGGGATAGCTAGAAGTTCTATCCTCACTACTGCTTAATAAAAAAACAGGATGGATTGTGATCCAGCTCATCTCGGTTGATAATAATATTTTAATGCCCGGATGACTGAAGATGAAGATCGTAGCAGATGAGAATCTTGCTTTTACAGACTACTTTTTTTCAGATTTTGCTGAAATTGACCATCGTGCTGGCCGTAGCCTCATGCATGAGGATGTGAAGGATGCGGATGCTTTACTAGTACGTTCTGTAACACGTGTCAATCAGCAGCTTATTGAAAATACAAAATTAAAATTTGTTGGTAGTGCTACAATCGGAACAGATCATCTGGATATTCCTGCTTTAGAAAAGCAGCAGATTAGCTGGTCAAATGCAGCGGGCTGTAATGCACAGGCCGTTGCTGAATATGTAATTACGGCATTGCTGTATTTAAAACCAGAGTTACTGGATGCTGGAAAACAGTTTACCTTGGGGATTATTGGTCTGGGTAATG
The DNA here is from genome assembly GCF_000582925.1 of Acinetobacter sp. 1294596. Taxonomy (NCBI): domain Bacteria; kingdom Pseudomonadati; phylum Pseudomonadota; class Gammaproteobacteria; order Moraxellales; family Moraxellaceae; genus Acinetobacter; species Acinetobacter sp. 1294596. The sequence continues at coordinate 11,448 of NZ_JFCC01000006.1, forward strand.
TCGGTTCACGGCTGGCTTATATGGCAGAACTGCTAGACTGGCAAGTAATCGGTTATGATCCTCTGGTTAATCACTTGGCGGTTACACAGGTTCCATTGCACGAGTTGCTGGTTTCAGCGGACGCAGTTTCTCTCCATGTACCATTGACTAAAACAGGGCATTATCCTACTCATCATTTAATTAATGCCGAAACTTTGGCTCTTATGAAAACTCAGGCAATTCTGGTGAACTCGGCAAGAGGACCAGTTATTGAAGAGCAGTCTTTAATCCATGATATACAAACCACACATCGTCTGGTAGTACTGGATGTATTTGAACATGAACCCGTGATCTCTGAAGAGCTCCTAAAATGGGTAAGACTGGTTACACCACATATTGCTGGTTATAGTCTGGAAGGAAAGGCCAGAGGGACACAAATGATTTATGAAGCTTTCTGTGAAAAATTTGGTTTTATGGCCAGCAAGACTTTTATAAGCCAGTTACCCGTATGCGAACAATATTTTACTGAACAGACAGATACTAAAACTGTTCTCAAAACTTGTCTCGGCAAAATTTATGATATAGCCCGAGATGACCAGAATTTACGTGCTTGTCAAAAGGACGGCAGGATTGATCAGCAGGCTTTTGACCACTTGCGTAAGACTTACCCACTGCGCCGTGAATGGTCTGCGCATGGGGGGCCTCAGGCATGAAACATAGTTATCAGCCCACCTGTACATTAGAAGTAATGCGGGCACGTGCTACCATGTACACCCAGATTCGTCAGTTCTTCGCTGAACGGAATGTGCTGGAAGTTGAAACACCTGTACTTTCACAGGCTGGAGTCACTGATGTACATCTTGCGTCTGTATCAGCGCAGCGCCATGTAGAAGGGAAGTTGCAGATACATTATTTGCAGACATCGCCCGAGTTTGCCATGAAGCGGCTATTGGCGAGTGGCAGCGGTCCGATTTACCAGATCTGCAAGGTGTTTCGTGATGATGAGCATGGCCGCAAACATAATAGTGAATTTACCATGCTGGAATGGTACCTGCCAGGTTTTAGTCTTCTTGATTTGATGCATGAAACCACAGCGCTTTTAAATATATGTCTGGCGCAACGTTTTGGTGAAATGCGCCCGGTGGTAATAAGTTATAAACATGCATTTCAAGATCGTCTGGATATTAATCCATTACAAGCTTCTGTAAAACTCCTGAAAGATACTGCCAACCGTTTAGGCATAAACCTGGATCTGGGTGATGACCGGCTTGCCTATATTGATCTGCTATTCTCACATTTCGTCGAGCCAAGTTTAGGCTTTGATGCACCCGTATTTCTTACCGATTTTCCACCAGAGCTAGCTTCTCTAGCCAAAGTGAAAACTGATGAGGATGGGGAACAGGTAGCGGCCCGTTTTGAGCTTTATATTGAAGGACTGGAATTGGCTAATGCCTATGATGAGCTAATTGATAGCAAAGTGTTGCGGGAACGCTTTGAAGCTGACAATACAGAACGAGGTACACTTGGCCTACCTATCATGCCAATAGATGAAAATTTATTGACCGCTCTACAGTATATGCCGGAATGTTCAGGAATTGCCTTGGGAATTGATCGTTTATTAATGATAGCAACCCGACAGATGCGGCTGGAAAATGTCATTACATTTCCTGCACAGATTGCTTGAGTTTAAAATAAAAAAACCGCTCGAAAGAGCGGTTTTTTTATGAGCAAAGACAATTAGTCTTGCTGAATGCCTGCAACTACCCAGTCTTGCTGAGAACCAGCAGGTTTAACAAAATGCCAGGTTTCAGAGAAAGGTTGTGGCAGACTGTTTAAGTCTTCACTCACTGTACCTGTAAACCGTACACTGACCACATACTGACCATTCTCAGTTGCACTGTCAACTACCATAGCATTTAGGTTACTGAATTCGGCAACATCTTGGTCCTGATTGGCCATAATGTCACTACGCATTGCATTATAAAGTTCCGGAGTTAAATAACGACGGATCTCTTCAATATTACTCGCCGTATTCATTGACTGAATATGGTTGAAACGTTGACGCGCAATACGCAAGAATGCTGCCGGTTCAGTGCCATCTGGTAACTGTTGGCCACTATTCGTGTAGGCCGTACCAAATGGCGCATTATTTGCCGTGTTCGCTGCAGTTGAACTGCCGCCAACTGACTGACCGAAAATATTGGTATTGTCTTGAGTACGCGGTGCTGCATTATGCTGGCCAAATGGTGATGAATTTGGTCCAGCTGAGTTTGGTGCATACGGATTGTTAGTAGCTAGTTTTTTTTTTGCTCCGAATTTACGGAATACAAAAAATGCAACTGCGGCTGCAAGCAAAACCCAGAGCCAGCCAGGAATGCCACCTTTCTCTTGTTCAGCCTGTTGCTGTGCAGCCAGCTCCTGATCATTTGCCGCTGTCTGTGCATTTGGGTTGGTATTATTGTCATCTGCTAAAGCATTCGCTGCTACTGCACCTACTGCAGCACCTGCTACACCTGCAGCAACCATTGAACCTACACCCGGACCAGAACGCTGGGGCGCAGTTGCAGGCTGTTGAACCGGAGCTGCCTGACGAGGCTGTTGATAAGACTGGGTAGGTGCCGCAGAACGTGACATACCCATACTCTTACCACCGCCGGCACGTTTTGCTTCAGCCAAAGGTGACATAACCAAGGCCGCCATTAAAATACCGGCCATCAAGCCACGCTGGTGTACTTCCATCAAAATTTCCTATATCTAAACGATTTCGATATGTTATTTATGCCGGCTTTTATATAGAAATTCAATGCTAGATCGGTATTTTTTCAAATTAAATGATTACCATATATTAAGACAGTTCATCACTCAGCTGTAGCGCTTCGCTTAAAGCCTCATGTAACCGGGCCACCGCAATCACCTGAACACCAGGTACCGGTTTCTGTGGTGCATTGGCTCGAGGTAAAATTACGTACTTGAACCCATGTTTGGCCGCTTCTTTAAGACGTTCCTGCCCATTGGGAACTGGACGGATTTCCCCAGACAAGCCGACTTCGCCAAATACAGCCAGTTGTTGGGGGAGAGCTTTACCACGCAAACTCGATGCACATGCCAGAAGTACTGCCAGGTCAGAACCTGTTTCAGTAATTTTTAAACCGCCCACTACATTCACATAAACATCCTGTCCCGAGGTTTGTACACCGCCGTGCCTGTGCATTACTGCCAGCAGCATATTTAAACGGTTTTGCTCGAGACCCAGAGCACCCCGCCGTGGCTGCCCATGAGCGTCATCGACCAAAGCCTGTACCTCGACCAATAAAGGTCGGGTGCCCTCACGGCTAATCATAACAATTGATCCAGGAATAGCTTCATCGTAACGACTCAAGAAAATTGCAGAGGGGTTGGCTACTTCCCGCAGACCTTTATCTGTCATCCCGAATACGCCCAGCTCATTGACAGCACCGAAACGGTTTTTGACTGCACGAATCATGCGGTAACGTGAATCTGACTGACCTTCAAAATACAGTACGCAGTCGACCATATGTTCAAGTACACGAGGCCCGGCCAATGCGCCTTCTTTAGTCACATGACCAACCAAAAATAATGCTGTTCCACTATTTTTAGCAAAACGGGTCAATAAGGCAGCTGATTCACGGATTTGCGAGACACCGCCTGGGGCAGACTGCAAGGTCTCAGTGTATAAAGTTTGGATAGAATCAAGAATGGCAACCGCCGGGCGCTCATGGGCAAGAACTTCGCAAATTCTTTCAACACATGTTTCAGCCATAACCTTTAGCCGGTCAGTCGGCAGGTCTAGACGCTGAGCGCGTAACACAACCTGCGAAAGTGATTCTTCACCTGTAACATAGAGCGCAGCGCTGTTTGCACTTGCCATATGTGTCGCAGTCTGTAGCAAAATAGCGGATTTTCCAATACCCGGATCACCACCGATCAGGACGACAGAGCCTGTAACCAGACCCCCACCGAGGACTCGGTCGAACTCACCAATACCAGTCGGCAGGCGCGTTTCATGAGAGACCGAGACTTTGTTTAAAGTCGTGATATTGGCAGCTTGTCCGGCATAACCGCCTCCTAAATTCGGTTTGGCACGGTGACTCACGGCAGGTTCTACCACAACTTCTATCAGGCTGTTCCATTCGCCACATTCTGAGCATTGACCTGCCCATTTTGAATGGTCTGCTCCACACTGTTCGCAGCGATAAACCGTTTTTGCTTTAGCCATAATCGAAATATATAACCTTTGGAAAAGGGTTCTATTGTAGAGATAAAGCTGCTGAAACGGAAAGCTTCGTACATATAGAACGTTAGATCATGTCGTCAGAAAGCAATTTATATATTCTCCAGAACTATAAGGATTCTACCTAAGTGGAGCATAAAGAAGTTGTTTTATAGGATGTCTGGCAATAGGAATGTTTGATATACGAAATAGCAGTAAATTTTTCCCATTATTGTGTTAGGAAAAACACAATAATTAGTCGAAGTGATTTAAAGTTATTTTTTAATGAAAATATAAGGATAATTTATATATAACTATTTAATTAATATATTAAATTTAAAAAAATACTATTAAATATTATATGAAAATTAAACTATATGAAAAAATAAAATTAATTCTTTGGTTAATTAATGTTCAAAAGAATGTTACCGAGTGAAAAATAATTTTTGTTTTAGATGAGTTTTGAGCTAAGTTTGTTGCAAAATGTTTTAAGAAGAAATTAAAAATGTCTAACCAAATGCATAGCTCTATTCCAGAAGAGGATGGAGAGCTAAAACGGAGTTTATCGAACCGTCACCTGCAGCTGATCGCAATTGGCGGTGCTATTGGTACCGGTTTATTCATGGGATCAGGGAAAACGATCAGTTTGGCAGGACCATCCATTTTATTCATTTATATGATCATCGGGGTAATGGTCTTTTTAGTGATGCGTGCATTAGGAGAACTGCTACTTTCTAATCTGCACTATAAATCATTTATTGATTTTTCTGCTGATCTGATCGGTCCTTGGGCAGGTTATTTTGTTGGCTGGACTTACTGGCTATGCTGGATCACTATAGGGATTGCTGATTTATCCGCAATTATTTACTACCTGCAATTCTTTAATAATGGCTTACCTTTTACACCATTAGAAGGAGTATTGATCAGTATTGCGTCAATTGTCTTTATTATGGGGCTGAATCTGGTTACCGTAAAACTGTTTGGCGAGATGGAATTCTGGTTTGCCCTGATCAAGATTATTGCCATTGTAGTACTGATTGCCGTAGGTCTGTGGATGATCTTTACTGGCTTTACTTCAACAGCAGGTGAAGTAGCTTCCTTTACTAACTTGTGGTCACATGATGGTCTATTCCCCACAGGGATGAGCGGTTTCTTGGCAGGCTTCCAGATTGCAATTTTTGCCTTTGTTGGCGTAGAGCTGGTCGGTACAACAGCTGCTGAAACTAAAGACCCGGAGCGTAATTTACCTAAAGCGGTTAATTCAATTCCAATACGGATTATTATTTTCTATGTGCTGGCGCTATTGATTGTCATGTCAGTTACCCCTTGGAATAAGATTGATCCTAATATCAGCCCGTTTGTAAACCTGTTCAGTCAAGCAGGCGTAGCAGCAGCTGCAATTATTATGAACCTCGTAGTGCTGTCTTCGGTCATGTCATCAATGAACAGTGGTGTTTTTTCAACCAGCCGGATGCTATTTGGCCTGTCCCGTGAAGCTCAGGCACCACGCTGGTTTGGTAAACTGACATCACGCGCTATTCCGGCAAATGCCTTGTATTTCTCAGCTGTCTGTCTGTTGTTGGGAGCTGCTCTACAGTATTTTGTTCCAAACGCAGTTCAGGCATTTACATTGGCAACAACCTTGTCAACTATTCTGTTCATCTGTGTCTGGATCATCATTATGTGGAGTTATATTAACTACCGCAAACAGCGTCCGGAATTGCATGCTAAGTCAATTTTCAAATTGCCAGGTGGAGTATTTACCTGCTGGGTGGTCATTATTTTCTTTATTGGGATGGTTTATGTATTGTCCTTGGAAGCAGATACATTCCAGGCGCTCAAGGTTAGCCCGTTGTGGCTGATTATTCTGGCCATTGGCTACTTCTTTACTAAAAGTAAGAAATCATAATTTGCAGTAACTGTTAAAAAACGTCAGTTTAGAACTGGCGTTTTTTTTCATCTCGCTTTAATCTCTATAGCCTGAAACACTATGGTCAAAAGATTGATCACAGTATACTTTATGGAAATTATCGAATAGGTGGCCAGATGCGTCTTGTCGTTTGCTACATCAGTGTATTGGTTACGGCGACTCTACTTGCCGGTTGCGGTCAGTCAGGGGTTCTACAGCTACCCAATGATCCCAATTATGATAAACGTGCAAGATATCTGCTTTATCCAAATACCGCGCCCGAGCAAAGCAAGCCCAGCGATACCCATCAAGCTCAGCAATCTGACGAGCCAGTAACCGAGACTTTTGCAGCACCTGATGCTGAACCAGCTACTCAACCTACACCATAAGCAGAACAGATAAGGATACATTCATGAGTTTTACCCGCATCAATGGGGTGTTGCATGCAGAGCAATGTTCACTGAAGCAGCTTGCACAGCAGTTTGGTACACCTTTGTATGTTTATTCAAAACAGGCTTTTGAAAAACACTATACAGATATGGACCGTGCATTTGACTTCATTGATCATCAGATCTGTTTTGCCGTGAAATCTAACTCCAATCTTGCGGTTCTGGGTGTGTTGGCCAAACTGGGTGCCGGTTTTGACATTGTCACTGGTGGTGAGCTGGCTCGTGTTCTGGCTGCTGGCGGTGATCCGGCTAAAGTAGTATTTTCAGGTCTTGGAAAAACGGAAGCAGATATTGAAAAAGCCTTAAATGTTGGAATTGCCTGTTTTAATGTTGAATCTCATGCCGAGCTTGACCGTATTCAGAAAGTTGCTGAAAAATTGGGTCAGAAGGCGCCTGTTTCCCTACGGGTAAATCCGGATGTCGATGCAAAAACTCATCCTTATATCTCAACGGGCTTAAAAGAAAATAAGTTTGGTATACCTTCAGATAGCGTATTTGAAACCTATCAGTATGCAGCTTCACTGCCTAATTTGGATATCGTGGGGATTGACTGTCATATTGGCTCACAGCTGACTGAAACCAAACCGTTTGTAGACGCCTTGGAGCGCGTCATGTTGATGATTGAACAGCTTAATGGGTTGGGGATACAGCTCAAGCACATCGATATTGGAGGTGGATTGGGCGTAACTTATAAAGATGAAGTGCCACCGACTGTACAGGAATATGCAGATGCCCTGAAACCGGCTTTGCAAAAGCTGGGGCTGAAAGTTTATATGGAGCCGGGCCGCAGTATTTCAGCCAATGCAGGTATACTGCTTACCAGAGTAGATCTACTCAAGCCAACCAATCACCGTAATTTTGCTATCATTGATGCTGCAATGAATGATTTGATTCGACCTGCACTCTATGAAGCATGGATGGATATACAACCAGTGGAACCACATCAGGATATGCAAGAACAAGAATGGGATATCGTGGGTGCTATTTGTGAAACAGGCGATTTTCTAGGAAAAGAGCGTAAACTGGCGCTGGCAGAGGATGACCTTCTGGCCGTTCTGGGTGCTGGTGCTTACGGTTTTGTGATGAGTTCTAATTACAATACACGAGCACGGGCAGCAGAAGTTATGGTGAATAATCATCAGGCATATCTGGTGCGCGAACGTGAGACTATTGAGTCGCTGTGGGAACGTGAACATCTGTTACCAGAAGTGTGAGTAAAAAAACATGCTGGAATTTACTAAAATGCATGGGCTGGGTAATGATTTTATGGTCGTGGACCTGATTACCCAGCGTGCCTATTTCGATACGCTTACTATTCAGCGCCTGGCAGATCGTCACTTTGGTATCGGTTTTGACCAGCTCCTGATTGTTGAGCCACCAGACCTACCTACTGCTGATTTCAAATACCGTATTTTTAATGCAGATGGGTCAGAAGTAGAGCAGTGTGGTAATGGAGTGCGCTGCTTTGCACGTTTTGTGCATGAGCGCCAGTTAACCACGAAAACCAAAATTAAAGTACAGACCAAATCCGGTATTGTCGAGCCGGAACTGGGGCCAAACGGCTGGGTTCGGGTTAATATGGGCTATCCGAAATTTGCTCCAGAGCTCATTCCGTTTGTAACAGAAGAAACTGATCCTTTATATGCACTAGAGCTGAACAACAACCAACTGCTTAAAATTGATGTGGTGAATATGGGGAATCCCCATGCAGTAACTATTGTGCCAGATGTACTGACTGCTGAGGTCGCATCTATTGGTCCACAAGTAGAATCACATGTACGCTTCCCTGAACGTGTGAATGTCGGCTTCATGCAGATCCTGAATGAAAAACAGGTGCGCTTACGTGTTTTTGAACGTGGTTCTGGAGAAACACTGGCCTGTGGTACAGGTGCTTGTGCTGCTGCGGTAAGTGGCATGCGCCGTGGTCTGCTTGCCCCAGAAGTGGAAGTCGAGCTCGCAGGCGGCAAGTTACAGATTGGCTGGCGTGAGGGTGATGTGGTATGGATGACAGGTCCTACAGCAAATGTTTATGAAGGCCGTTTGGATTTGCGTTATTTTCACAGTAATTAAAACCGAATTAAATAGTATTAAAAGTTCTATTCAATCCCAGAGAGGGCAGGATGCAGCCTGAAGCATTACACTTGCTTTCTATGTGGCTCAAAGAGCGAGAGATCCAGAATCAATCTGCCCATACCTTAAGTGCCTATGCACGTGATGTAAAAGATTTTCTGGATTTCTGTGCTGTTAAGAAGTTACCGCTGAACAGTATTGAAGCTTCAGATTTGCGTGAATACTTGGCTTTAAAGGTAGAACGAGAGCAGTTAAGCTCCAGCAGCCTGCAACGCCATTTATCTGCCATACGGCAGTTCATGAAATGGGCTGAGCAGGGTCAATATCTCGGTTTTAATCCTGCAGATGACTTTCAGCTTAAACGGCAGCCACGGCCATTGCCCGGCATGATAGATATTGAAACGGTGCAGCAGATTCTGGACCAGCCGGCACCTGAAAAACTTCAGGACCAACATTTATGGCTGCGTGACAAAGCCATGCTGGAGCTACTTTACTCTAGCGGATTACGCCTAACAGAATTACAAAGTCTGTGTATGAAAGATATCGATTTTAATCGACGACTATTGCGTATTACAGGTAAAGGTAACAAGACCCGGATTGTACCATTTGGTACTCAAGCTTATGAGAGTCTGCTGAGGTGGCTCGAAGTCTATCGGCTCTGGCAAGGCCAATTTAATGCAGATTCGGCAGTTTTTATCAGTCAAAAAGGCGGCCAGCTGGGCCCCCGGCAAATTGAGAACCGGGTCAAGTTACAAGCACTGCGGGCCGGAGTAAATATTGATCTGCATCCACACTTACTCCGGCATTGTTTTGCAAGTCATATGCTCTCTAATAGTGGTGACCTTCGAGCAGTTCAGGAAATGTTGGGCCATAGTAATTTGAGTACCACACAGATTTATACCCATATTGACTTTGACCATCTGGCTAAAATTTATGATCAGGCCCATCCCAGAGCTGTTAAAATTAAATAAATAGTTTCTAAAAAGAATAGCTAAAATCCATCTGACCTAAAACTAGAACTATTGTAGAATAATCAAAACTTAATTTTTCAAGTATAAAAACAGCTTAATTTTATAGTGATCGAGATAGGAAAATGAACCGGTTTCTCTTCTCATCACTGGAATATTTTAATAGAAATGGGGACCTAAAATGATTGTCAATATTCAACAGAAATATGATGAGCTAAGTCCGGCACAGAAAGATATATTTGCTGGGTATGGCTTACGTCAGGTCAAACATTTTGTAGAAATCAGTTTACCTACTATTGAAGCGGCGCTGCCTGCTCATACCCTGGTTCAGGGAATCAATGCCGAGGGTAAAATTCAGGCTATGCATTCTGATACCTTGCAAACTTATCTCTGGATTTCAGATCAAAAGTGGCAAGAAACTGCTCATGTTCCAATGCCTATAGACTTAAAAGAAGACTTTATAGAAGTATGGAGAATATTTGGGCTGTCTCAATATGAATTGATTGCTTTGAGTCATATACATCGGGATTTTTTAGAAAATCATATTGCTTGAAATTATAGATATTGGATTTGAACAGTAAGCTATAAAGGAAAAAAGTAGTTAAGCTTATTAATGAAACTTTCAACTGAGCATCGGGCAAGGATGCTACTTAAGGATACCCCTATACAAAACATGCCCCATATTTTGACTAAAATAATTATTTAAAAGAGCAGTTTCTGATTGCCTCTTAAGAGAAAGAGTGGCTGATTTATATACTCACAAAACAGAATTCCTTCAATAATGTAAGAGGAAAATATTGCTTCAAGGAACAGTCATTAGATGAAGCAAAATAAATACTGCCATATGCCAGCATTTTGTAATCTAAGTCGAGCTAAAATCAAAGGTCATCAAGAGGCAACTGAAAACTTTGTTTAATAATTTGACTAGGTAAATCTGTTTTTACGCTTGTAATACCATTCTTTTTAGTCAGATGTGTAGATTGAAATTTTCGGTAACTCTCTAGATCAGGTACTACAACTTTAAGCATTGCATCACATTCACCCAAAATAATATAGCACTCCATTACTTGGGGCAGTTCCTTCATTGCACAAATAAAAGTATCGATAGTTTCAGCATCCTGCCCAACCAGCCAGATTCGTGAAAATAAAATCAGTTGAAAACCGATTTTCTGCATATCTACGACAGTAGTGTAATGCTGAATAATGCCAGCTTCTTCAAGCAGTTTGACTCGTCGTAAACACGAAGAGGGGGATAGTCCAATGACTGTGGCCAGATCATTATTTTGGATACGGGCATTCTTTTGTAATGCCTGAATGATATTTCTGTCGATGCGATCTAGCTTTATTCGAATTAATTTAGAATCTTGTTTCATAAATTAGAATTTTATTCGAAAATTAATTCTTATTATAAAATATTTGAAATCCTATTTTACAGCTTTTCGTAGATACTTATTTTCCTGATTCAGGACATTCAACAGGAAAAAGAAAATGTCTGTATTTGTACTCTTTGCATTGACCGTGCTTCCCCTGATTTTCACACCTGGACCAGATATGCTGTTTATCTTGTCACAAGTTATGGGTAAAGATGCAAAAGCAGGCATGATGGCAACTTTTGGTATATGTTTTGGCTATCTGATTCATTCAGTTCTGGTTGCTTTAGGAATCGCAGCAATTATTGTATCTTCACCCTTGCTGTTTGATACGATCCGCTATATAGGAATTGCCTATCTGTTGTATCTGGCTTTTAATTTGCTAAAGTCTGTGTTTAATCAGAAAAAAGTGACAGTTGAAGAGATACCTCATACAAATCCGGTCAGGAAGGGGTTCTTTACGGCTCTACTGAACCCAAAAGGAATGCTGATCTATTTTGCTATTCTTCCCCAGTTCATTGATAAAACACAAAATACAGTAAATCAGGGCTTAATTTTATCCTTTATCTTTATTGGGCTCATTTTTATTGTATATTGCAGTTTAAGTATAGTCTTTGCCAAAATTACAAAAAAAACCTCTATTGATGCAAAAAAACAGAAATGGATTGATGGAACCTCGGGTGGATTGCTTGCAATGGCGGCCACTTGGCTTCTAGTGAACTGATGAATATAAAAAGCATGCTATCTGGGCATGCTTTTTATATTTAAAGTACATTAGAAAATTTGATTGTGTTAAAGCGTCTTAAGGCCATAAGACTGGTTTCTTATAAGCTAAAAGCTGAATAAACTGTTCTGGTTGTGTCTTAAATGACATATTTGATCTGTACAGTCATACTTTAAAACTTAAGCTACCAGTCTTTAAATCACTTCAGTACCGGTTCAGGTTTTCTGTCTCTGATACCTGAATTTGAATCATAAAATTTTAATAAAAATAAATATATAAATATCAGTCAACTAGTAGAGTAATTGCCCTAAGATCTCTGTTACATTTTTTTATGAACTCTGCATTTCACGGTTTTTACGCTTTTTTACGTCTCCAAAGGTAATTGTGACTTGACCCAAATGCCATACCCATTGCAAGATAAGGCACCTAAAAAATTTTAATTGAAGAGTTATCATAGCTTTTCTCAACATTTACTTTTGCTAAAACAGCCGAGGATTACATGAAGGCTCTTGTTGCTGTAAAACGTGTGGTTGATGCCAACGTTAAAGTTCGCGTTAAGCCGGACCATAGTGGGGTAGACCTTACTAACGTTAAAATGTCAATTAACCCATTTTGTGAAATCGCAGTGGAAGAAGCGGTTCGCTTAAAAGAAAAAGGAACAGTATCAGAAATCGTAGTGGTTTCTATCGGTCCTAAAGAAGCACAGGAACAAATTCGTTCTGCTATGGCTCTAGGCGCTGATCGCGGAATTTTAGTAGAAACTGCGACTGATGAAATTGGGGCACTCGAAGTTGCCAAAATTTTAAAAGGGATCGTGGAGCAGGAACAACCAGAAATTATCCTTTTGGGTAAACAGGCTATTGATGACGACAGTAATCAGGTCGGTCAGATGCTGGGTGCACTGCTTGGTGCGGGCCAAGGTACTTTTGCTTCAGAAGTTAAGGTTGAAGGTGGCAAGGTTCAGGTAACCCGTGAAATTGATGGCGGTCTGCAAACTGTTGAGCTATCACTTCCTGCAATTATTACCACTGACTTGCGTTTGAATGAACCTCGTTATGCGGCTTTGCCAAACATTATGAAAGCACGTAAAAAACCGCTTGAAACCAAGTCTCCAGCAGATTATGGCGTAACAGCAGCTTCTAAGCTGAAAACTGTTAAGGTTGAATCTCCGGCTGAACGTCAGGCAGGGGTGCAAGTGAAGTCTGTTGATGAACTGGTCAACAAACTTAAAAATGAAGCGAAAGTGATCTAATACAGAAGGATAAAAATCATGAGTATTTTAGTTATCGCTGAGCACGACAATAACACCCTGAATGCTGCGACTCTAAATGTTGTTGCTGCGGCTCAAGAAATCGGTGGTGATATCACTGTATTGGTTGCGGGTTCTGGTGCTCAGGCAGTTGCTGATGCTGCTGCTAAAGTTGCTGGTGTAAGTAAAGTCTTACTTGCTGACAATGCAGCTTATGCCAACCAGCTGGCTGAAAATGTTGCTTCTTTGATTGCAGAAATTGGCAAGAACTATTCGCATATTCTTGCTGCTGCTACAACTTCCGGTAAAAATATTTTACCACGTGCGGCAGCTCTGCTTGATGTCAGCATGGTAACTGATATCGTGGCTGTGGTAGGTCCTAAAACCTTCCGTCGCCCGATTTATGCAGGAAACGCGATTGCGACTGTTGAATCTTCAGAAGATATTATTGTAGGTACAGTTCGTGGTACAGCATTTGATGCAGTAGCTGCTGAAGGCGGTTCTGCAACAGTTGAAACGATTGGTGAAGTGAAAGATGCTGGTGTTTCGTCATTCGTAAATGAAGAGATCGTCAAATCTGAACGTCCTGAACTGGCTGGTGCACGTATTGTGGTATCCGGTGGTCGTGGTGTGGGTTCAGGCGAGAATTATCATAAAATCCTTGATCCGCTCGCTGACAAGCTTGGTGCTGCACAAGGTGCTTCACGTGCCGCAGTTGATGCAGGCTTTGTACCAAATGATATGCAGGTGGGTCAAACTGGCAAGATCGTTGCACCTGAGCTTTATATCGCTGTAGGTATCTCTGGAGCGATTCAGCATTTGGCTGGTATGAAAGATTCTAAAGTGATCGTAGCGATCAATAAAGATGAAGAAGCTCCAATCAATGCTATTGCTGACTATTGGCTGGTAGGTGACTTGAACCAGGTCATTCCTGAGTTGGTTTCTAAGCTTTAAGCATTTATGTATCAAAAAACGTCCGTTTTCGGGCGTTTTTTATTTTTAAGTCAGGGCACTCTGAATTAAATAAAAGAATTGCTAAACCTAATAAAAAAATGAAAAATAAAGTAAATTTAACTTGGAAATTTTGAGCCAACCATAAAAAATAAAATAGTGTCAAGCCATCTTGCAAAACGCTCCTTATTTGAACAGTAAATAGCTGAAATAACTCAATAGAACTCGATGTTCAAACAAACAAAACCAAGCAGTTTTATGCTATACTCATTCGCTAATTTTTAATTTTGGCCTGAAGTTTTTTTAGGCTAATTTTTCGCAAGATTAATATATAAATATCTGTGGTTTTTAGGCCGCCGGTATGAAGAGGAGTATGCATGAGCGTATCGGAAATCCGCCCGATTGCCATTGAGGATGAACTCAAGCACTCGTATCTAGATTATGCAATGAGCGTGATTGTATCGCGTGCCTTGCCAGATGTGAGAGATGGTCTGAAACCTGTTCATCGTCGTGTGCTATATGCTATGCACGAGCTGGGTAACGACTACAATAAAGCTTATAAAAAGTCTGCCCGTGTGGTCGGTGATGTTATCGGTAAATATCACCCGCATGGTGATTCTGCCGTTTATGAAACTATCATACGTATGGCACAGGATTTCAGTCTGCGCTATCAACTGGTTGATGGCCAGGGTAACTTCGGTTCTGTCGATGGCGATAGTGCCGCCGCAATGCGTTATACCGAAGTACGTATGCGCAAACTCACCCATGAGATTCTGGCTGATCTTGAAAAAGATACCGTTGACTGGGAAGACAACTACGATGGTTCTGAGCGTATTCCTCAGGTCATGCCAACCCGTATTCCTAACCTGTTGATTAATGGTGCAGCCGGTATTGCAGTCGGTATGGCGACCAATATGGCGCCACACAACATGACTGAGGTGGTAAATGCCTGTCTGGCCTATGCAGACAATACCAATATCAGTGTTGAAGGGTTAATGGAGTATATCTCTGGTCCAGACTTCCCTACAGGTGGCATTATCTATGGTAAGTCAGGGATTGTAGACGCTTACCGTACAGGTAAGGGACGCTTGCATATACGTGGTAAATATCATTTTGAAGAAGATGAAAAAACTGGCCGTACCACCATTGTATTTACCGAGATTCCTTATCAGGTTAACAAGGCAAGAGTAATCGAACGTATTGCTGAGCTGGTTAAAGAGAAAAAGCTGGAAGGTATTTCTGAACTGCGTGATGAATCCGATAAAGACGGTATGCGTATCGCGATTGATTTAAAACGTGGCGAAAATGCTGAAGTTGTCGTAAATAACCTGTTTTTAAATACTCAGCTTGAAAATTCTTTTAGCATTAACATGGTTTGTCTGGACAATGGCCAGCCAAAACTGATGAATCTGAAAGATATTATTGCAGCGTTTATTCGCCACCGTCAGGAAGTGGTCACGCGTCGTACCATGTATGAGCTACGTAAGGCACGTGAACGTGGCCACATCTTGGAAGGCCTGACTGTCGCATTGGCGAATATCGACGATATTATCGATGCGATTAAAACTTCTGCGAATCCGGCAGAAGCACGTGAGCGTCTGCTTGCCGCAGATTGGGCCGCAGGTGGGGTCGGGGCAATGCTTGAAAGAGCAGGCTCGGTTTCAATTCGTCCAGATGAAATTGAAGGTGAAGATCCGAGTCGTCCATTCGGGCTAGATCGCGACATTTATCGCCTGTCGCCAACACAGGTTGCAGCTATTCTTGAACTTCGCCTGAACCGTTTAACCGGCTTGGAACAAGATAAATTACATGCTGAATATTCAGAAATTCTGGGGCAGATTACTGAACTGACTGCGATTCTAAATGATTTCAACCTGTTAATGGCTGTAATTAAAGAAGAGCTGGCTTTAGTATTGCAACAGTATGGTGATGCGCGGCGCACAGAAATTGTAGAATCACGGATCGATTTTTCACGTGAAGACCTGATACCTGAGGAACAGGTTGTATTGACAGTCTCCCAGTCTGGCTATGCCAAGACTCAGCCATTGTCTGATTATGCAGCTCAGCGTCGTGGTGGACGGGGTAAGTCAGCTACCTCAATGAAAGAAGATGATTTTATTCAGCATCTGATCGTGACTTCAAATCATGCCACCGTACTGTGCTTTACCAATGTTGGTAAGGTTTATCGTCTGAGAGTTTTTGAAGTACCGCAGGCATCACGTGGTTCGCGTGGTCGTCCAATGATTAACTTGTTGCCGCTCGATGCAAATGAGACCATTACTGCCATTTTACCTGTCATTGATGCGCCGAAGAAATTTACTGAACGCTTGGCAGCCTTTAAAAACTTTGTAAAAACGAATACTGTAAAACTTCAGGATAATCCGGTCATTTCCGTGCATTTGCCAGAACTTGAAACAGCATTGGCAACGCTTGATGATAATGCTGACGAGCTCTCAGCTGAACTGCGTACCCAGCTAAAACAGTTATGTGTAGAGCTGGCTGTAACAGATTTGGATGATGAGATCATTATCGAGTTTGCCCAGCAGGCCGAAAGTGTCCGTAAAAACTATTATGTATTTATGGCCACAGCTTCCGGTACAGTAAAACGTGTTGAGCTTGAGCAGTTCAGTAATGTGCGCTCGAATGGTTTACGAGCAATTGAACTCAATGAAGAAGATACCCTGATTGGTGTGACTATTACTGATGGTGAACAGCAAATTATGCTGTTCTCTAACGAAGGTAAGGCTATCCGTTTTGCAGAAACTGATGTACGTGCCATGGGCCGTTCAGCTAAAGGTGTGCGTGGCATGCGTGTCGCACTGGCTGCCCAGGCAGAGGATACGGAAGATACTGATACTGACTCGGAAGATGAAGACTCTTCAGATTCAAATGTAGTCAGCCGTATAGTTTCACTGGTGGTTGTACCAGAAACTGGAGAAGTACTGTGCGCATCTGCAAATGGTTATGGCAAACGTACCCCTGTAGATGATTTCCCAACCAAAAAACGTGGCGGTAAAGGGGTTATTGCAATTAAGACCTCTGAACGTAATGGTGAACTGGTGGGTGCGGTTGCAATTGACGAAACCAAAGAGCTGATGCTGATTTCTGATGGGGGGACGCTGGTCCGTACGCGTGCAGCAGAAGTAGCCCAAACTGGGCGTAATGCTCAGGGCGTGCGTCTGATTCGTCTAGGCGAAGGAGAAACACTGGTTGGTGTGGTTTCTATTGAAGCCGTTGAAGAAGATGAAGTAGAAGCTTTCGAAACAGTTGAAAGTACTGAGCAACTGGAAGTTGAGAAAACTGAAACAGAACATCAGGAACCTCAAGAAGATTAAAGCCTGATAGTTAAAAAGGACGCTTCGGCGTCCTTTTTATTAGGTGATTATTTATAACTTAAACGATAATTTCCCCAAACCAGACAGACGGCTGCAAAGGCAGCCAGATAAATCATTTTGGGAAGCACCAAGCTGGTCGGCACACCCATCTGGTTAAGCTGAATAAACATCTGAATGCCTTGTGTAGAGGGTAAAGCGACTCCTAGCCATTGCATCCATTCCGGCATAGCCGCGTGCGGCCATGCGGTACCAGAGAGTAAAAATAATGGGATTGAAGTGAAAACAATAACATGGCCAGCACGTTCTGGCATGTCTAAATAAGAAGCCACCAATATAGCTAGGCCAATAACACTACTAATAAAAATAGGAACGCCGAGCAGTATTCCCCAAAAATTACCACCACGCGGATAGTCATAAAACCAGAATGTAAAACCGAACAGATATAAACAGCCTAGACAACCAATCGTTAAAATGGCAAAAAATAGACCAGATACTTCGGATTTTACTGGGCGCCACAGTTTTTCCCGATAGCCTGCAATTAACATGCTTAAACCCAGAACAATAGTTTGATGGATAATTAATGGCGCAATCGCTGGAAAAATATAGCTTCCATAGCCAGAGAGAGTGTTAAATAAAGGAATCTGATGTATAGGTACAGCAGGAGAAAAATGTGCAATTTCACCAAATTTTTCAGCCTGTTGAGCAATAGCATTTTCGACAGAAGTTGCAAGGCCTAAACCAATCTGCTTGGTTTTTAGAAAATAAGCTGCACTTAAATATAGTCCGATACCTCCTACCTCGCCGCGGCGTATACTATTGGAGAGCTGATCCGGCAGCAATAATATTCCATCTGCCTGCTGTTTCTGGATCATTAATTTCGCTTCAGCGAAATTTCCGGTTATTGCCTGGATTTTGACGTTTGGACTTTTTGCAACTTCAGTAATAATACTGGAAGTAACCAGACTTTGTTCTTCATCTACGATAATAATGGGTAAAGCTTCTGCTGTCTGAGCTTTATAAGCAGTTGGATAGAAAAAACTATAGAAAAACACAGAAAGAATGAGGGTAGTTAAAATTGAGCTATTACTGGCAATATCCTTAAATGTTTTTAAATAAAAATACAGGAACTGCTTCATAGGGCCGCTCCTTTTAAATATTTTTTCAAAAGCAGATAGCTGATTACTGCATAGAAGGCACAATAGACCGCAAGTATCAGTGCAGGAAGCCATGACACAGTAAGCGGGCTACCGACTACCCATTGTTCTGTCTGTAGTTTGGCATAAGGGGTATAAGGAATAATATTTGCCCAGAATTTTGTAAAAAGTGGGGCATTATTTAAAGGCAAGGTAACGCCAGCAAAGCTTAAGGAAGACCCGCCATAAACTGCAATAAAACCAAATGACTTTGCTAGATTTTGCGTAGCAAGTACCACAGTACTGCTAATCAAAGCGTAAGCACTATATAACAGGATTTGGCCAAGTAAAATTAACCATAAATGTCCAGCTATAAACCAGCCACGGATACCAGCAAGCCAAAACATCCACAACCAAGTCCAAGCTGTAAAAATAATTACATAGGTTATGTTTTTAGAAATAAGTGCACTAAAAATCGTTTGATGATGTACCCAGCTTTTAACACTCCGGTTTTTGAGTTCTTGGCCGACTGCAAATGCAACACAGCAACACAGCAACAAGTGTAAAATGGCCGGCACCATAAAAGGTTCCAGATAAAATTCGTAGCTCAGTCCCGGATTATATAAAGGTGAAATCTTTACATGGGGAGTAGGAGCCTCAAGATAGGGCAGTTGATTGGCCAGATAGCTTCTGCCCATAAAATCTGCGATTGCTTCTAATGTACCAATCAGCATGGCAGAAGAAATAGTATTTCCAATACTGAAATAACTCTGGTTGAATGCTATTGCAATCCCGCTATCCTGTGCCTGAACCAGGCGCTGCTCTGCGCCTTCCGGAATAATCACATATCCCCAAATTTTTGTCTGGTTCAGCAGGCGTTCAACTTCATCTTGATTAGGTGAAACAATTGCAATTTCTAGCGCACTATTATGAGACAGATATTTATCAATATTTTGGCTGAGCTGGCTCTGATCCTGATCAATAATTGCAATAGGCAAATGCTCAGGCTTACCCTGATAGAACATGCTGCTGAATAAAATGATAATAAATAGTGGCGCCACTGTGACCAGACATAAATCCCAGCGGTGGGTGAGTAGATATTTCAGTTCACGACAGATTCCATACAACACTAGTGGTCCTCTTTAATCTTAAAAAGAACACTCATGCCAACTTTTAAATCAGGAATCTGCTGGGCAGGTGTCAGGTGTACTTTAAAACTGCGAATATCATAACCACCAGTTTGCCGGGTAGTCTTAATAGTGGCAAACTCACCTTCTGCATCAATATTCTCAATATTGAAAGTTGCCCGCCGGTTAAGTGCCGGAATAAAACCTTCCAGTTTTTGGGCTTTATAAATCTGTGTATACTGATCTTCACGGATGTTCAGGCTTACCCATAAACTGCCATCCTGAATCAGGCTGACTACAGGCACGCCAATCGCAACGAGTTCACTTGGCTTACCATAAGTTTTAGACACTGTACCACTAACAGGTGCGTATAATTTGGTCTCTGCCTCTAAAGCTTCTGCTTCACTTACCGCTGCTTTGGCTATATCGACCTGTGCATCTGCTGAAGAGCGCTGCTGTTCAGTACTGCCGCGTTTGGCACGCGCATATTGCTGATAGGCTGCTTCAGTCAGCTCCTGTGCAGAAACTTGAGCAGCATACAACTCGTCACGACGCTGCCTTGAAATTACTCCTTCCTTATACAGGTTTTCACCACGCTTATAGGTCGTTCGAGCCAGCTGCTCCTGAGCTTTAACACTTTGCCAGTTAGCATATAAGGTTGCGATATTTTCTTCTTGAGAGCCACGTTCAGCAGTTGACTGTAAAGCAAGAGCAGACTGCAGTGCTGCTAAGGCCTGCTGCTTTTTTGCATCTACTTCGGGACTAAACAGACGAACCAGTGGCTGGTTTTTATTTACTTTCTGGCCCTCCCATACATAAATTTCTTCAATACGGCTAGGGACCTTGGTGCTGACATAGATTGTTTCTGCTTCAACCCGGCCTTGAATTTCAATATCTTGTGGCTGATAACTTTTCCATAATCCAAACGCAATAGTAGCCAGTAAAATAATAACCAATATAATAATTGCAGGTTTAAGCCAGGCTCTTTTATGCTGAGGCTGCCGTTGTCTTGTTGCAAGCTTCTGTTCGGTATCAGCAGAATCTGGCTCAGTTTGACTCGGCTCGGCTGGCTCATGAATATTATCTTGAGAAGATGCAGTATTTTGTGCAGGTAGTTTTTTTTCTTCATTCATACTCATATCCTGTCGACCTTAGCGAATATAGACTGTATCAGGTTGATGAATATAGCTTTTAAACTGTTCAATCGAGCCATGACCCTGTAACAGACTTGCCAGTGAAATAACATATTTATAAGCATTTAAAGCCATTTCACCTTTTAAAATATTTAAACTGTTTTGGGCATCAATGACTTGGGTGGCTGTTCCCATATCTTCTTTAAATGATAATTCCTGTATACGAAGATTTTCTTGAGCAGCACGCATGTTTTGCTGTAACAGTCGATGACTGTTTTGCGCAGAGGTTAATTCACTATAAGATTTGAACAGAATATTCTCGATTTCCTGTTTGGTGCGTTCGGTAGCAAGACCAGCGGCGTAACGTTGTAGTTCCGCTGCTTGCACTTTTTTCTGTTTATCTATACCCGAAAACAGATTATAACGGGCAGCCATACCTATGATCCAATTTTGCTGTTCGTCTAAACTGTATTCACCAAAAGCAAAAATACTGGGTTTCTTTGCAGCATTTTGAGCACGCACATTTTCTTCAGCTAATAGTGTATCAGTCTGCATTTTGCGAATGAGAGTGGATTGTTCAGGATAAGTCGCCATAAGTTGAGCCAGAACCGGTGACTGCTGTGAATTTATAAACAAAGGCGTACTAAGACTGTCTACAGTTTGCTGCTTAAGTAAATTCTGTAATTGAAAACGGCTGGCCTCAAGATTGGCTTGACTATTTTGCAGGGCACGTTCGGCATTATTGCGGGCAACTTCAAATTGCATGCGCTGCCCTTTACTGATAAACCCGGCACGTTCCAGCTTGAGGGCATTATTATAATGATTTTGCATTGCATCACGATTAGTACGGCTAATGCCATTCAATTCTTGCTGTAACTGAGTATTAAAATATGCCTGAATGATTTCAAAGCGTTGTATATCCTGTTGTTGCCGGGTATCAAGCTGACTACGCTGTGCCTGAATATTAGCAATTTGTTTGGCGCTTTGGGTAAGCCCGCCCGTATATAAAGGCACCATCAATGATATAGTTGGGCGTACCACTTCATCTTCAAGCACAACATTTGCGGTATCCGGTACAAGGCCAATGCCCCCATGAATAACTTGTCCGATACCGTTACGTAATGGGTCGGTAATATCTGTAGGTAAACCATTTTCTCCTTGCCATTGGTCGATACGCTCATTCACACCCTGTGAAAGGGTTTGTTCAAGGTTATTTTTTACAGATTTGAGGGGAAGATCAATTTCATTATGAAAGGCATAGGCCCGTACATTTAAATCAATGCGGGGTAAGCCTAAACCTTTAGTGGCTTCAGCTTCTAACTGTGAAGCCTGCTGCAAAGCCATGCTTGCCTGTGAACTATAAGAGTTTTGAAGGATATATTGTTCAGCTTGTTCATAACTAAACGTCTGTGCAAAGCCAGTTCCTGTATATAATAGGAAAGTTGTAATAAAACCTATTTTATAAAAATAGTGAGGAACTAGTTTTAAATCAGAAGATCTGAATATTAATTTTCTTAAAATCTGCATATATTAAACAGCTTTTCAAAATTTCTAGGTAGTTTAATCTTTTATATCAATATTTCTATTACTACATTGTTTCTGTTGAAGTTGTCTTTTAAGACTAGAGTTTGGCTTTATCCTTTATATTATAGTTTAAAATAAAATTTATCAGGTAAATCTGATTTTAATATTATATAAAATTGCAGAGAATTTGGCTAAAAGCAAATAATCTTTTTAGTATTTAATCTACAAATGTATTGATAAATAGTTCTCTATGATTTTTTAAATAAACTTTAGAAAGGTTGAATTATTATATGAGTTCCTAATTAAACTAACATCCTATTTTTATTGAATAAACTGTTCTATCTTTAAGTAAGTATTGAAATATCGGTTCGAGAATTTACTGCATCATTTGCCAATATATGATTAAATGCCTTGATTTTATTTTTTTTAATTTTTGAAGGGAAAAATCATGCGCGCGTACAATTTCTGTGCTGGTCCTGCTGCATTACCTACTGCTGTTTTAGAAAAAGCTCAACAGGAACTGTTGAATTGGCAGGGTAAAGGCGTTTCCATCATGGAGATGAGCCATCGAAGTAAAGATTATGTCGCTGTTGCCGAAAAGGCGGAAGCAGACCTGCGTAAACTCATGAACATTCCTCAAAACTATAAAGTTTTATTTTTACAAGGTGGTGCCTCCCTACAGTTTTCTGCTATACCGCTAAATCTACTGGGTAAAAATAATAAGGCCGACTATATTTCTACAGGTATCTGGTCTGAAAAAGCCTATAAAGAAGCACAGCGTTATGGCGATATTAATGTAATACAAGCTGGCACAACGGTGAATGGCAAACTGGCGATTAGTGAACAGGCTCACTGGAACCTATCTAAAGATGCAGCTTATGTGCATTATGCAGATAATGAAACCATTGGTGGATTACAGTTTGCAAGTGTTCCTGAGGTAGATACGCCACTGGTTTCTGATTTTTCTTCAAGTATTTTATCTGCGCCGCTGGACGTTTCCAAATTTGGACTGATCTATGCGGGTGCACAGAAGAATATTGGTCCTGCTGGTCTGACTCTGGTTATTATACGTGATGACCTGCTCGATCAGGCTAAACCTGAAATTCCAAGTCTTTTGAAGTATTCAGCGCAAGCTAAAGATGGCTCTATGGTAAATACACCTTCAACCTATGCCTGGTATTTATCTGGATTGGTATTTGAGTGGCTGCTGGAGCAGGGTGGTGTAGAAGCAATTCATAAAATTAATCTGGAAAAAGCTAAACTGCTGTATGGTTATATTGATGTCAGTGATTTTTATGCGAATCCGATTGCAGAAGCAAACCGTTCACTCATGAATGTTCCGTTTACTCTGGCAAATCCGGAACTGGAAAAACTTTTCTTGAAAGAAGCTGAAGAAAACCATCTATTAAATCTGGCCGGTCACCGTTCAGTAGGTGGTATGCGTGCAAGCATTTATAATGCTGTACCATTAGAGGGTGTTCAGGCATTAGTTGATTTTATGGATGACTTTGCCAAACGCAATGCTTAAACTGATACATATAATTAATAAAAAACCCTCTATAAACTAGAGGGTTTTTCATTAATGAATAAAAATTTTAGAATTGGATTATGCCCAGTTGATGAATAATAATGGCAGAAATAAACATACCGAGAAGAAAAAAACATAAGGCTCCCGTATCAACTTTAATACGTAGACCGCTATATTCAACAATTCGTGTAGTCGTCTGTTCTGGAATGATTTTCATCAAGGAGCCTAAATAATGCTATTATTTTTTAAATCCTATCAATTGCTGCTAGTTTTAGCATAAATATTCGCCTGAATCCAGATATTGCCTCGAATATATTGGCCAATTTCAAAGTTTTCGTACTGTTTATTGCGAGTCGCGATCCGGATAAGAGTAGCTGGTGTGTTTTCTTCTAAAATAAGCGTTACATCATAAACAGTATAATCCTGGTCCATAAACTGCATACTGGTCTTGCCTACAATATTCCCTTGAAACCAGGCTTCATCTTCTTGACCGATTGTCTCTCCATACAGATAGGCCACCATTTTAGAAAAATCAACTGTTACAGGCGCAGTATCTTCTTCAGACTTTGGTTCCCATGCATCAATCAATTCCTGAAGATTGGCTGGGGCAACACCATTATGTTGCTGTAAAATATCATTTAATGCCCGGTGCTGACGAATCGATGCCGGGTCATCGACTACCAGTTCTTCATGAGCAGAAACAGCTTCAAGTTCATATGCCCAAGCATTAAGCTGAACCTGATAGCTTTGACCTTTTTCATAACACTGATGATTAACACTGTATAAACTGTCAAATGCATACACTACAGTATTCGGATTATTACCAAGTTGCAGACGCAGAACTGCCTGAGTACCTGATTTACAACTAATAATACGCTCTATTTTTGCATTATAGCGATAAGGACTATCAAATACAGGAAATGCAGTCTTGAGTGCTTTTGGCTTATTATTTTCTACTGCAATAATTTGTGCTAGACGAACAGGTGATTTATCCGGACCTTGAATCAGCCAGACAGAGGCATCCATTTCCTGCTCATTCTGACATAAACCCATAGGCATCATCGGTGAGTCAAGTGACACACCTAACCATTTAGGGACTTCAGTTTCAGGCTGGTCAGTTAATAAATTCCAGTGTTCAACGTGACTACCAAAATTCTGATCATCGATCAGGATAATTTCCTGGCTGTTCTGATTATTCATATGCACTATTAGGGATCGCGTGAGTATATCTATTAAATCGAGGGTAACTTGTATTTTTCAAGCCCATCATTACGCTCTTTTACTTCTAAATTCAGCATTTGGAGCAAAACTAATTTATCTGAAACTAAACTGTAAATAAAGACCAGAGATCTGGTACGTTTTAATGCCTGTTAAAGACTTGCAATCAGTAGGGTGAAGAATATGGCAATAAAGGATAATTTATAAAGATTGTTCCTAAAAAATAACTGAACTTTGTTAAACTGAGAATCTTATACTTACGGAGTTTTCAGGTGCTGCCCTTTAAATTATGGATTGATGCGGATGCTCTACCGCGTATTTTACGTGATGTGATTATGCGGGCTTCAGATCGTTATCAGCTTGAAGTAACTTTTGTGGCAAACCAGAATGTCGGGATTACTCCATCAGTACGTATTAATTCGATTCAGGTCATGGGTGGGGCTGACCAAGCCGATCAGGAAATTGTCAATCGGATGCAAAGTAATGACATTGTGGTAACACAAGATATTCCATTGGCCGCACAGGTCATCGAAAAGGGGGGTATCGCTATTCACCCGCGTGGAGAGATTTTCACTACAGCTAATATTAAAGCGCGGTTGCATTTACGGGACTTTATGGATACCTTGCGCGGAGCTGGGGTTCAGACAGGTGGCCCACCACCTATTTCAGACCGAGATAAACGTGAGTTTGCCAGTAGCCTGGATCAGACCATATTAAAGCAGAAGCGTAAGACAGCCTCATGAATCAGAAGGTGCCGGTCTCTCGCGGCAATATTGTGTTTACCTACACTATTCTGGTATTCATCTGGGCTACAACTCTACTGGCAATCGTCTGGAGCGTCCATGATCTGCATGTCATGTGGGCAATGGTCATTCGTTTTTTTATAGCTTTACCACTAGCAGCTCTTTTGCTGCTCTTGCTCAGAGTAAAGCTTCCCATTCATAAAGTAGCGCTGCACAGTTATATCGCGGGTTCCTTTAGCTTGATTGGTTCGCAAATTTTTACCTATGCAGCGACAGGTTATCTCAGTTCAGGCATTATTGCATTGATGTTTGGGCTAGCACCAATTATGGCAGGGTTAATTGGCCGTTTTTTATTTAAGCAGCATTTATATAGTATGCAATGGCTTGGAATGGGGATCGCAGTAGCAGGGCTCTCGATTATTTGTCTGGGAGGAAATACAGGCCAGCAGGTTCATCCTGTAGGCATTCTCCTGATGTTGCTGAGTGTTTTTAATTATGCTTTATCTATTTTCTGGGTAAAGAAAGTAAATGCGCAGGTTGAACCAATGGCACAGGCGACTGGTTCGATTATCGTGTCCGTGCTCGGTTGTATGCTGCTGCTTCCTTTCATCTGGCAGTATGCACCGAGCCATATTCCAGATACCAAATCGTTAATGGCTTTATTCTATACGGTGATTATGGCATCTCTGGTTGCAATGTTCTGTTATTTCAAACTGGTCCAGAACATTCAGGCAACTACTCTGTCTTTAACCAACGTCATGACACCGATGCTGGCTATTCTCATTGGTTCAGTATTAAATCATGAAAAACTTACAGTCATGATTTTTGTGGGCGCTACTGTACTGTTATCAGGACTTTTTCTTTACTTTTATCGTGATATTAAGGCAAGTCGTGAACTTGCCAAGAAAATTAAAAGTAATTAGAACTTTAGTCTAGCTTGCTACACCTTGAGTAGAGTTAATACATTCAGCAAGCTTGGCACGATCTTGAGGATGCAGTGTCACAAAATAAGCTCCTGTCCGGAAGCCTGTTTCATCCTTGGGCTTGCTATAAACCACCTGGGCAATTGTTGCTACATGAAAGAAATTATCAGGATGACTTAATGTTAAATGAATATAGCTTCCATCTTTAAGCTGTTGATTTGTATAAAAACTAATTCCACTTTCTGAAATATTAACCTGTTCAGGCACAGGTAGCATGGTCTGGACGATAGCGTCATAAAGAGACCCTGTAATCAGATTCATTTTCTGGTTAAATAAGGATAGTATTCTAGCAATTTGTTGATCTTTTTGATTTAATTGTTCTAATTCGTAGTTAATAGCATGATCAAATTGATCTAATTCTGCAAGTAGTAGAAAATAACGCGGCAATACAAAATTAGGGTCGTAAGGATCGTTAAGAGCAACATCATCAGAGATAATCTGATAATTAATCCTTAAAGCAGCATCAATGCGGGACATCACGCGACGTTCGTTCGAAGCACCCTGATGCTGTAATGTTTCCATAATGAATTACCTCGGACTAGATGGTATGTTTAAACCAATCTCGCTGTATATAGGGTTGAGATACACTCGCGCACGGCGTAGTAATCACTTTATTTCTTTTATTGCTTTAGTTTCCATGATCGGCCTGACCTTGGGTGTAGCAGTTCTTATTACAGTTCTGTCTGTCATGAATGGTTTTGACCGAGAGTTAAAAAACCGTGTTTTGGGCATGATACCTCAGGCCACAGTTTCTTCAACCCAGATTTTAACAGATTGGCCCGAACTTGCAAAAAAAGTCGAGAGCCACGAACATGTTACTGGTGCAGCACCATTTACCCAGTTACAGGGTATGCTAACTGCACAAGGTCAAGTTGCAGGTCTGATGGTAACCGGAATAGAACCTCAATATGAAAAAAAGGTTTCTATTATTCAGGACCATATGGTTGAGGGAAGCATTGATAGCCTGAAAAAAGGTGAATTTGGTATTGTGCTGGGGAAACAGATGACAGATGCACTCGGCCTCGGGCTGAATGACAGTGTCACTTTAGTATTGCCTGAAGCCACACCTTCACCGGCAGGGGTTGTGCCTCGCTTTAAACGTTTCAAAATTGTGGGCATTTTCAGTATTGGAGCTGAAGTAGATTCCATGATGGGCTATATTGCCTTAAATGATGCTTCGACTTTGTTACGTTTGCCGGATGGTGCTCAGGGTGTACGTCTGAAGCTGGATGATATCTTCAGTGCACCTCAGGTAGCTAGCTCGATTGCCCGTGAATTACCAGGGAATTTCTATGCTTCGGACTGGACCTATACTCATGGGAACCTGTTTAGTGCCATCCAGATGGAAAAAGCGATGGTAAGCCTGCTCCTGTTTCTAATCGTTCTGGTTGCTGCATTTAATATTGTTTCTTCTCTGGTCATGGTAGTGACCGATAAAAAATCTGATATCGCTATTTTAAGAACACTAGGTGCGTCACCCGCTACCATTACCCGTATATTCATGGTACAGGGAACAGTAATTGGAGTCATCGGGACAGTATCAGGCGCAATTTTAGGAATTATTTTTGCCTCAAGTATCAGCAGCTTTATTTCATGGCTAAATAATGCTTTTGGCCTGCACCTGTTTGATGCCTACTTTATTAATTATTTGCCTTCTTATCTCAGATGGCAGGATGTTGTAGTCATCGTCAGTCTGTCTCTGATTTTAAGCTTTCTGGCAACTATTTATCCGGCACTGCGTGCAGCTAAAATTCAACCTGCCGAGGCTTTACGTTATGAATAATACAGTACTTGAAGCCCGTAATATCTATAAGCATTTCACGGATGGGAAATCAACCGTAGAGGTGATTAAAGGCTTATCTTTAGAGATCAAGGCGGGTGAGTTTACATCGATTGTTGGAGCCAGTGGCTCTGGTAAAAGTACCTTACTACATGTTTTAGGGGGGCTAGACCGGCCAACTGAGGGTGAGGTGTTTCTAAATGGACAGCGCTTTGACAATTTAGGTGAAGCTGAACGTGGTTTTATGCGTAACCAGTATCTTGGGTTTGTCTACCAATTTCATCATTTACTGCCAGAGTTTACTGCTTTTGAAAATGTAGCAATGCCCCTGATGCTGCGCAAAAATACACAGTTTAAAGAAGCCAAACAGCAAGCAAAATACTTGCTGGAACGGGTCGGCCTGTCACACCGGATAACGCATAAACCAGGCGAATTATCTGGTGGTGAGCGTCAGCGTGTAGCTTTGGCGCGGGCATTGGTAACCAAACCTGCTTTAATGCTGGCTGATGAGCCGACAGGTAACCTGGACCGTAAAACTGCTGTAGGTATCTTTGAGTTATTAAGCGAACTGCGTCAGGAATTGAACATGGCAATGCTGATTGTGACTCATGATGAGCAGCTGGCCCAAGCTGCCGATTCAATTCTGCATATGCAGGATGGCTTATGGGTGAACGCATAAGTCGGAGATAATCTGATCATTAACCTTGTTAAAGCCCATCAGTATGGGCTTTAATTATTTTAATAAGTTATAAATATAAAAATCATGTGGAAAATTATTTTATTGGCCTGGATTGCTGGAATCTCGGTCATGGGGAAAACTTTTAACTTACCTGTTTTTCTGTTACCTGTACTGATGATCTTCAGCGTAGGTTCAGGGCTATTATATTGGTATCAATATAGTAAGCTAGAGTCGCACCATCCGATTCCATGGTTATCTAGAGCAGTTTTTATTCTAGCCTTGGGCATCCTGACAGGCACATTGGGTTATCGCTACGCTGACCATGCGCTAGAACAACGTCTAGATAACAGGGAAACAGAAACAAGAAATATTGAGGCAATTGTTTATATCCGACATATTGATGAGCGTTCTGAGAAGCAGATCAGGCAAAAAGTGGAAGTACTTGACCAGAAAAAACAGCCTGTTCAATGGTGGCTCACATTTAAAAATATACCTGAGCAACCTATAAAATTTGAGTTAGGAGAATATTACCGGATTTATGGGGAAGTCATACCTGCTCATGGATATGCCATGCCGGGAGTATTTGATCAGGAAAAATGGTTTATTCAGCAGAATATCATGGCCAGTGTAAAAATCTGGAAAATAGAGAAATTGGACCATGAGGCAGTTTACCGGCTTGGTTTTAATCAATATCTGAATAATCAACAGGGTTGGATCAATGGTCTTCTATTACTGATGGAGCGGCAGCGCTATCATTTTCGTACTTTTATTCAAAATAGCACACTGAAAAATAAAGGCCTGATTTTAGCACTTCTTACAGGTGATAAAAGCTTACTTTCCTCTGAAACAGAAGAACAATTTCAGCGGCTGGGAATCAGTCACCTGCTGGCAATTTCTGGCCCACACGTATTAATTTTCGCAGCTCTGGTCAGCTGGGTATTGCAAACCCTGATACGGCTGTATGGTCCAAAACTCTATTTAAGCTTGCCTCGCCCTTATCTGCTGGTTTTTCCTTTCTGTTTTTGTGTATTACTTTACAGCGCTTTTGTCGGTTTCGAGATTCCGGCACTACGAACACTGCTCATTACTCTGCTAGGGAGTAGCCTGCTTTTATTAAGACAAAAAATCCAGGCATTAAGCTTATTGCTGGCAAGTGCCAGTTTACTATTATGGATAGATCCTTTTAGTGTTCTCTCGGCAGCTTTCTGGCTTTCTTTCGGGGCCTGTTTTATTCTGTTGCGCATTTATGAAAGTATAGATCGGCAGCCTGCCCAACCGGCTTTTAACTGGAAGCAAAGAGTTTTAACTGCTGGAAAGTTACTGATTGAATCACAAGGGAAAATTTTTATTGCTCTCTTTCCGTTAGTACTGATTTTTTTCAAACAGGTAAGCTGGATTGCGCCATTGACCAATATTCTTGTCATTCCATTATTAGGTGCTGTCGTAGTGCCGCTAGATATACTGGCTGCATGTCTTTCCTATATCATTTCTCCTTTGGGCCTGCTTTTATTTCATTGTAGCGATTTAGGCTTGAATTTAGGCTTGTGGATATTAGAAATACTGGACCATCTGTTTAATCCCCAATTACAGGGAATTGCATTTACACCGTTGCTTATTGTGAGCCTCAGTATCGGCCTGATTATTTTATATCTGCCTCGATCTGTTATTCCTAAAGCTTGGGCGCTGTTATGTTTTGTACCAGTTTTTACGAGTAGGGCACCAGACTCGGATTTTAAGTTAACCGTTTTAGATGTAGGGCAGGGCCAAGCCATTCTACTTCAGAGTAGTCAGCAAAAAATAATGTTAGATACAGGCGGTTACTATGATGAAACCAAATTCAGTATAGGCCAGCAAATTCTTGCACCATTTTTATTTTCCCAAGGGATAGCTCGCTTAGATCGGGTGCTATTAACTCATCTGGATCAGGATCATAGCGGGGCACTCTTACCATTAAGCCAAAAAATTAAAATCGATGAAGTAATAGCCAATACCCAGTTACCTGAAACATGGAATATAAAACAGTCATCACCATGCCGGGAAGGACAAAGCTGGTCTTATCAGAATTTTAAGGTCCAGGTACTATCACCTGGCTTAAATACTTACCCATCAATGGTAGAAGCCAATCCGAATGAATATTCATGTGTGTTATATGTGCAATTAAACCAGGCCCAGCCTTACCGGAATTTCTTGATTATGGGAGATGCTGGCTGGCCAACTGAATATGAACTCATGAAAAAGTATCCCGAACTTCAAGTCGACGTAGTAGTATTGGGTCACCATGGCAGTAAGCACAGTTCTGCTTACAGTTTTCTAAAATATTTGCATCCTAAGCTGGCAATTGCCTCAGCAGGACAGAATAACCGTTATGGTCACCCGACCAAAGAAGTTAAGGTATGTCTAAAGGCACTTGATATTCCACTTCTTTTAACTGCCCAAACCGGTAATATTGAATTTTATCAAGAAGCTGATGAACAAATAAATTACTCTCTCTATAGAGAGCAGTGGAAATGGTTAAAGATTAAGTAAGATTTTTGTTGTGCTGCCGCAGCTGATCCACTTTTTGTAGTGCTTCAGCTTTATCAAGCGTATAAATGGAGCGTAATTCTGGGTGAGCCTTAAAACGTTTATAGCTCCAGTGGTAATGTTCGGGATAGCGTGTAATCAAATCTTCGATCACATGATGAATAACTTGGGTACCTTCTACAGCGCTGCCTTCATAAATTTTCTCATCAATTGGTTCAATAAACATATTAAAGCCATCCTGTTCATTACGGATGGCGTAAAGAAGCAAAGTACTGGCCTTAGTTTTTTGAATCAGCTTGGCGCTCAGGCTGCTTGAGGCTAAGGGTACACCAAAGTATTCTACCAGATCACCACCCACATTTGGTGTATGGTCAGGCAAGATAACAGTTGTGCCTCCCTGTTTAAGCGCCTTAAAAATCTGGCGAACACCAGTTTCATCTGTAGGAACCAGATTGGCCTGCTCACGGCTGCGCGCTTCGCGGACGAACTGATCTGCATACGGGTCTTTGACCGGTTTATAGAGAATGGTCATTGATGTATATTGCGAACACCAGGAGTTCATAATCTCCCATGTGCCAAAGTGCGGAACGATCAGGACTAATCCTTTTTTGGCTGCCACCGCCTGATGAAAATAATGCTCGCCTACAATTTTATGAATTCTTGAAATATTCTTCTCTGTACTTGAGCCCCAAATACTAAAAAATTCAAAGTATGACTGTATTTCATTACGTATAGCCTGACGAATAATCTGATTACGCTTTTCGGTCAGCAGATATGGAAAAGCAATCTCCAGATTCAGATTTATTGTTTTTGAGGTATTCGACAGTTTTAAAGTATTCACCAGACCTGCAAGTATACGAGCAATAAAGCGTGATACTCGTATAGGCTGGCGACTAATGATTTTCAAAAGACGATAAGATAAAGGCTGGGAATTTGAGCTAGTCATTATTTAAATGTAGGATTCTGCTTAACAAACGTAAAAGAAAAAATATTATAAGTTAAAAAGCTTTATTTAGACAGTTTTTCATTTTCCAGTGTATATAATGAAGATATTTTACTTTTCGGATAAATATATATGTCGGATTGGCCGCCAAAACCTAATAATGAAGTTCCAAGTTCAGACAGCAGAAGCGGTAAAGAGTGGCAGATACTAGAAAAAGCTGTACTGGCTTCTGTTGAAGAACAGCGCCGTAGCCGTCGCTGGGGAATATTTTTTAAGTGTTTGACTTTTGCCTATATTCTATTGCTTTTGCTCATGATGGGTAGGGGCTGTACTACAGCAACTACCAGTGGGGCAGGTTCAAGTTCAAATGCTCATCTGGCTGTGATCGATATTATTGGTACGATTGACTCTAGTGACCGTTCCGTAAATAGTGAAGATACCAATAAAGCCTTGAAACGTGCATTTGAAGCAAAAAACAGTCAGGCAATTGTGCTCAATATCAATTCACCTGGGGGGTCACCTGTCCAGTCAGATGAGATCTGGCAGGAAATTCGCTATTACAAACAGCAGTATCCTGAGAAGAAAGTATATGCACTAATTGGTGATATGGGAGCCTCAGGCGCTTATTATATTGCTTCGGCTGCTGATGAAATCTGGGTTAATCCATCCAGTTTGGTCGGCTCAATTGGTGTGATTATGCCAAACTATGGGGTGATGGGCCTTGCGCAGAAACTGGGTGTTGAAGACCGGACATTAACTTCAGGCGACAATAAAGATATTCTGAGCATGACTAAACCAGTCAATCCTGCACAGAGGGAGCATGTACAGGCGGTCTTGGACAATGTGCATAGTCACTTTATTGCTGCTGTAAAAGAAGGTCGTGGCAAGCGCCTGAAGAGTAATGACCCTGCAATTTTTTCAGGATTATTCTGGAGCGGTGAGCAGGCAGTTAAACTGGGCGTTGCAGATCGTACCGGAAGCATGAACAGTCTTAAACGTGAGCTTAAACTGGATAATGTTCTGGATTATACAGTTCAGCGTAGCCCATTTGAATCGGTACTTGGCCGGGTAGGTTCTGAAATAGGCCAGGGCTTTAGTGAATCAGTTACCCAGCAACTTAAAATTCAGCAGGATACCAAGCTGCAATAATGAACATAAAGGGATATATGACGAAGCCATTAATACACTTTGCACATGCCAATGGCGTGCCTTCAAAAGTTTATGAAAAGTTGTTTGAACAGTTGCGTAATGAATACGATATTATTTATGTGCCTTTGATTGGCCCAGATAAACGTTATCCAATTACCAATCACTGGCCTCATCTGGTAGAGCAGATCATCGACAGCATCGTTCGGCAGGCTCATGGTCGCAAAGTTATCGGGCTTGGACATTCGCTAGGTTCAGTTCTCACGATGATGGCTTCTTATCAACGTCCCGAGTTATTTTTACAGGTCATTATGCTAGACCCGCCGTTGATTGTGGGAAAAGCATCTTTTGTTTTCCATATGGCTAAATGCTTTAAACCCCAACTGGTAGATCAAATGACTCCAGCAGGGTTATCGGTGCGGCGACGTGATCATTGGGAGTCGCGCGAGCAGGCAGGCAAGTTACTTCGCACTAAAGGTTTCTATAAAGATTTTGATGCAGACTGTTTTCAGGCCTATCTGAAATATGCATTAACTGAAGATCCGGTAAGGGGTGGCGTAACTCTGACTATCCCTAAAAATGATGAAGTAGAAATCTTTAGGAAGAATCCTTCGCTCTGGTGGTTACCGATGGCAAAACCGAAAATACCAGTACATCTTGTGGTCGGAGATCAAAGTGTTTTTCTTAAGCGGCGTTTTCCACACGTAGTCAAGAAAAAAATCGGTATTTCTTTTAGCATAGCCGAGGGCGGCCATATGTTCCCGTTAGAACATCCTGTTGAGGTGGGCCGACTGGTAAAACAGCTGATCCATGCATAAATGATGAGCCAATAAAAAAGCGCCTATATGTGGGCGCTTTTTTTATTGGCATAAATTGTATTATAACTTGCAGAACTGCACTGGTTCAGTTAGTAGAGAGTTTCTATAAAGTACAGAGCCATCTTCTAAATGCTGAACGGCGCCAGTACAGATCCATTCAACCACCTGAGGGTAAACCAGGTGTTCTAACTCATGTACACGGTTTGCCAAAGTCTCAACTGTATCAGTTCTTTTAACCGAAAGTATTCCCTGCGCTAGTGCCTGACCCGCATCTAATTCAGCTGTCACATAATGAACTGTACAGCCATGATATACATCACCTGTATTAATTACACGCTGATGAGTATGCATACCTTTATAATAAGGCAACAGGGAAGGGTGAATATTCAGCATTTTCCCTTCCCAGGCTTTGACAAATTTTTCACTTAAAATCCGCATAAAGCCTGCTAGCACGACCAGATTAACTCCCCAGTCAAGCAGCTGCTGATGCATAACATCATCAAATGCTTCCCGGCTTGGATACTGTTTATGTTCAACAAGAGCAGTCTTAATTCCTGCCTGTTTAGCACGTTCTAGAGCATAAGCATCAGGCCGGTTGGACAGTACACCAACAATTTGGCCTGATAGTTTGGCATCGATCAGGGCCTGTAAATTAGAGCCACTGCCCGAAACGAGTACAGCAATTTTAATCATATGAAATTACGCGAAGATCACACGAATTTTTTCATCTGCACCCTCAACAGATTCAGCATTGTCAACAATGTGACCCATTATCCATGCTTTTTCGCCGAGGTTATTCAGCGTGTTAACCGTTCTCTCAGCATCTGCCGCATCAACAGCCAATACCATACCTACGCCACAGTTAAATGTGCGGTACATTTCAAATTGTTCAACACCACCTTCCTTTTGAAGAAGTTTAAACAATTCTGGCCATTCCCAAGAAGATTCATTAATGACTGCTTGAGCACCATTTGGAAGTACGCGCGGTAAGTTACCCGGTAAACCGCCACCTGTGATGTGTGCCATTGCGTGCACATCAACCTGTTTGAGTAATTCAAGGATTGGCTTGACGTAAATGCGGGTAGGTTCCATTGCAGTATCTGCAAGTGGGCGACCATCAACGATTTGAGTTAAGTCAACATTTTTTACATCTAAAATTTTACGAAGCAGAGAGTAGCCATTAGAGTGCGCACCTGAAGATGCAATTCCAATCAGTACATCACCAGCTTTAACTTTAGAACCATCAATAATTTTGCTTTGCTCAACTACACCTACGCAGAAACCTGCCAAATCATAATCTTCACCTTCATACATGCCTGGCATTTCAGCAGTTTCACCACCTACTAACGCACAGCCAGCAAGTTCGCAACCTGCACCAATTCCTGTAACAACATTTGCAGCAACCTCTACGTTTAAATGGCCTGTTGCATAATAGTCAAGGAAGAACAATGGCTCTGCACCACATACAAGAAGGTCATTTACGCACATTGCCACCAGGTCCTGACCAATCGTATCATGACGGTTTAAATTCAGTGCTAAACGTAATTTGGTACCCACACCATCCGTGCCAGATACGAGAACAGGTTCTTCATAACCTTTAGGAATTTTACAAAGTGCACCAAAACCACCAAGTCCGCCCATCACTTCAGGACGTGAGGTGCGCTTGGCGACAGATTTGATTCGATCGACTAATGCGTCTCCCGCTTCAATGTCGACACCTGCATCTTTGTAGCTTAAACCAGTATTTGGGGTAGAAGTTGAGTTGCTCATAATGAAGTCTCCGCGTTCGCGCGGGGGATTATAACCTGAATATACGAAACTCTTATGTTATTTATGCTCTAAAATGCTATTTTACTAAAATATTTCTTTTTTCATAATGATTAGATACTTATAAAAGGCGTGTTTCCATGGTCGACCGTACCTTACGTCGTATTTTTATTCTTGCGGCGATTGCATTATTACTTTGGGTGCTTTACCTGCTAAAACCGGTAGTCATACCATTTTTAATGGCCTTTCTGATTGCTTATCTGTTTAGTCCGCTAGTGGCATGGCTCCACAAATATCATTTACCGCGCTGGCTCTCGATCAGTATTGTCTTTATTGGAATTGGTATTCTCCTGGTACTGGCAATCTGGTATGTGGTGCCTTTGGTCTGGCAGCAACTGGTTTATGCGCGTGACAGTATTCCAGCAGGTATACATTGGTTAAACGCGACCTTTTTGCCT
This sequence comes from Acinetobacter sp. 1294596, assembly GCF_000582925.1. NCBI lineage: Bacteria > Pseudomonadati > Pseudomonadota > Gammaproteobacteria > Moraxellales > Moraxellaceae > Acinetobacter > Acinetobacter sp. 1294596. The sequence continues at coordinate 48,186 of NZ_JFCC01000006.1, forward strand.
TGGGTTTCTAACACATTTAATGTCGAGCAGATGGAAATTGATACTGAACAGATTTCTACTGTAGTCATGGATTATATTCAGACCAATTATAGTGCAGATAGCATTCAGACCATGTTGCTACGTCTGGCGCAATCCGGATTAAATTTCATCCAGATTGGCGGTACAATTGTTCTGATACCAATCATTGCTTTTTACTTTCTGCTGGACTGGGACCGGATGCTGAACAGTATGCGTCGCCTGATTCCACGGCCTTATGAAAAAAATACTATTCAGGTAGTTCATGAATGCCATAATGTATTAGGTGCCTTCGTTAAAGGGCAATTCTTGGTCATGATCCTGCTGGGAATTGTTTATGCAGTAGGTTTACAGCTGATTGGTCTTGAAGTCGGGCTGATCATTGGGATGGTTGCCGGGCTTGCCAGTATTATTCCTTATCTGGGTTTTGCTGTAGGGATTATTGCCGCAGTCATTGCGACATTGTTCCAGTTCGGTTTGGACTGGACCCAGCTAATTCTGGTTGGTGTCGTCTTTATGGTGGGTCAGGCGGTAGAAGGCTATATCCTGCAGCCTTTTCTGCTCGGTGATAAGATAGGTTTATCACCTGTTGCTGTTGTATTTGCTGTGTTGGCCGGTGCACAGCTAGCTGGTTTCTTCGGTATGCTCATTGCTTTGCCAATGGCTGCAGTGATTGTAGTACTGCTTAGACATTTACGTGAATGCTATGAACACAGTACATTCTATGGTCCACCTAATCTGATGGGAGATAAAGGTACGGACAGTCTCATTATAGATGCCGAACAGGTAAGTCTTGATATTGAGCTTGAAAAGTCGCAAGATACTGAAAAGACAGTTCATATTGATACTAAATAACGATAGGATATGGCCAAATATATGCGTCAGCTGCAACTGGATATAGAACTTCAACTTGATGCCCGGATCAGTGATTTTTCCGGGCCAAGCTGGGGGCCTGTAGTAGATGCAGTCCGGCAGTTGCATGCTGGTCTTATGAACCGGTTTTATATTTATGGTGCAGCAGGCTCAGGTAAAAGCCATCTTCTATCTGCGATTTGCGATTCCTATATGGAGGTAGGTAAATCTGCCATTAAAGTTTCACTCCTTGAACTCTTGGATGCGCCTATTGAAGCAATTACATCACTGGAAAAATATGATCTGGTTGCACTGGATGATATCGAAGCTATAAGTGGTGTTCCACATTGGCAGCGTGCCGTTTTCCATCTTATTAATTATAATAATGAAGAGGGAGGGCAGCTGATTTTTTCCTCACGGTTTGCACCAATGGAATTGAAACTTGAACTACCTGATTTACAGTCACGGCTGACTCAGGCGGTCAGTGTAAAAGTGCCCAACGGTAGTCTCTATGCAGATCGTCAAGCACTAGTTCATTCAGTACTAGCACGCAGGGGCGTACAGCTAGACCAACAGATTATTGATTATCTTTTATTACATGGGCCACATCAGGCAGCACGTCTTTTACAAACTTTAGAACAATTGGAAACCTTGCTCAAGGGAGAGCGAACACGGCTTTCAAATATGACTTTACGCCAGATATTTGCCTTAATTGATGAGTATGGCCAGTAAACGGAAAAATCTTGAGTAATTACTCAAGCTGTGACACAGTACAGAAAAATAATTCGATGTTGCACGGAACTGCAGCTTAAGAATAAAAAATAGAAATAAAGTATAAGGAGATGGATATGCTCAAACAGAGCATAGGCATAGCTATGTTATGCATTGCGGGGCAGGCCTATAGTGCTGACATTGTGGTAACAACAACTGAAGATATATCCTCTGCAAATGATAAACAATGCTCGCTTCGGGAAGCCATTGAATATATCAATCTGGGTTTACCTGAAGCTGGCTATAATGGATGTGGTGGGAAATCATCTACTTCTACGATTTTGCTTGAAAAAAAAGCAGTCTATAAACTCAGCAATCATATTAACATCAAGGCTGACCTGTCGATCAGAACCAGTTATACCACCGATGTTAATGATAAGGATGTACCCGGTTTAAATAACGCCACAATTCAAATGCTGGGTACTGATAATATTTTCCGCATTGATGACAGTAAAAAAACTTTAGCGACAGTCAGTCTAAGTGAAATTACTTTGCAGGGATGTGGGGCCAGTCAATGTGCCGAACAGGGAGGGCTAATTTATAATAATGAATATCTGACTTTGGAATACACCCGTTTATATAATGGATCAGCAGCCCAAGGCGGAGCAATATATAATATGGGCCAGCCAGAGGCTGAAACTGCTGCCAGTATAGTTGAAATAAAATCAAGCCTTATTGAAAATAATAAAGCTCTGGCAGGTGCTATTTTATATACCCATGCTCCTGAGTTCCGGATTTTAAATTCAGTATTTCGTGAAAATAATACAACTCAAACAGGTTCCAGCAATATTTATTCGGCCAGCCGTCTAGAAGAAAATAAGATTACTGATTTTCCTCAAGCTAGGGCTTGGGTAAATAGTAGTACTTTTTTAAAAAATCAGGGCCATATTATTAACTTGCGTGACGGGATCGGGTTAAACAATCTGACCATTGTCGGTAATCAGGCTGGTATTTTATTCGATGCACCTTTAGGTAAAGGATACTTGGCCAACAGTATCATTTTAGGAAATCCTTATCCTGGTGGTCAGCAGACTAACTGTGCTTTTGTCGAAAATGATCAAAGCATTCTACAGAACAATCTGGTTAGTCAGGAATGTGGATTAGGTGCTACCCATTATCCTAATGAATACTGGTCCGGTACACAGCTGATTGCGGGAGAGACCTTACAAGGCGCATGCAAGAGTATGTCGCAGGACCCTAATAGCCTGTTATGTCCCTATAGTCAGCCTAAAGATACATTCTTAGGATATTTTCGTCCCCGTATCCTACTAAGTTATAACAGTCTGGCGGATTCACCTATAGTCAATAAAGGTAAAAATTCATTTAATCCTGACATCAAAATAGTGGGCTGCGAAGCTGCTGACCAGCGCAAACAGGTGCGAGATTCAAATAATATATTTTGCGATCGTGGGGCAATTGAAATTATTGTCCCAACGACAGTAAGTCTGGTGGGTGAAGATATACGGACTGGTGGTCAGGCCAAAATGTCGGTTGCCGATTTACTTGGAGATAGCGACCTGATTCCTAAAGAACAATGTAACGCAATTTTAGGCCCTCATCCATCTGGAGAAGCATGGCAGGCTGGCTGTATACAAGTTGTACAAACAGTGACTCAATCTAAGGGGACATTAAAGATTGATGAGGAAGGTAATCTGGTCTATACCCCGAATGGTGGCTGGCATGGAACTGATATTTTTAAGATCCGTCTGGTGACTACTTCTACGCGCTTTAACCAGAATATTCCTTATATGGAAATTAATGTACAGGTCAGACAAGAACCTGAAAACCACATGGAAAGTGACAAAATTAAAACTTCCGGTGGGGCACTCGGAATGTTCAGTTTATTTACGCTTTTAGCATTAGTCGGGCTACGTCGGTATACAAAATAATTAGGGCCAAATAATGAAAATTTATAAAAAGGGGCTATTGAGCCTGATGATACTGACGACCATGACTTTGATGGCTGCAGAAGACAAGACTATTTATGTCAATACGTTTGAAGATGAAGATGGCGAAAACCTGAATAAGTGTTCGCTACGTGAAGCCCTGGTTGCAGCCCGTAAAAATATTGCATATGGCGGATGTACAGCAGGAAATACTGGAACTGGTCAGCTAGACAGAATTCAATTGCAAGCCGGAGAATATATACTTAAGAGAGAGTTGCGGCCAGAAAGTACGGTCAAGATTTATGGAGAAACACCGTTCGATTACAAGACAAAAGATCCTTTAACACACCAGTATCCGGCACGTGGCCCTATAAGAACAGTTATCAACGGAAATCATACTTCTCGAATTTTCAATACTTCAGAAACCCAAGCCAGTATCTTTCTTGAAAATATTGAACTGAAAAATGGTTATTCCTCTGCTGAAGGAGGAGCATTACTCATAGCTGGCCCACTAAATATGACAAATACGGCTATTAAAGATTCTAAGTCGGATAAAGCAGGTGGTGCTGTTTATATCATTGCACAAAACCTAGAAAAACAGATGACTTTAGTAAACACCCTAATTCAAGGAAATCAGGCAAAAATTGGAAGTGCTTTTGCCATGGACTGTTCAGCAAATCTGTTGGGTACCCAGCCTGCTATCAGTGTAGAGCGTAGTAGCTTGGTTCAAAATGGTACAATAAATGACCGCAGTACGATTGAGTTATGCGGCTTAACACGTGTTTCCTTAAGTGCCAATACTATTGCCCGGAATAAAGCAAATCTGGTAGATGGACATATTATTCGTGCGGTATCTGAGCTAGGCCGTCCATTATACTCCGCCTCATCTCTCGCTTTAATCAGTAATACCATTGTAGAAAATCAGGCCAATAGTACGTTTTATTTTGATGAAAACAGTACCAAGACTTTAGCCTTTAATGTTTTAGCTTTCAATACAGGCAAATCCTGTGACTTTGTCCGTAAAGACAGTAATAGCCAGAATAAGACATTGGGGCTAACTCTGGCATACAATGCACTACAACTTGGCAATGTGGAAGGCCAATGTGTATTGCCTGAAGAACTATTAAAAACACAGACAACGGTAGACCTGAGCAATATCTCACGTCAAAGCGTTCTATCTGATTATCAGCAACCCTCAAAATACAATCTCTATCTACCGCTCTATTACCCTAAGGACAATCAGAATGCTTCAGATCTGGTGAACACAGGCGCAACACAGGATTGCAGTACACTTGACCAGCGCGGACTGGCCCGGATTACAAATGGTACTTTAACTTTAAATCCTGAGATGAAAAATACTTGTGAAATCGGTTCTGTAGAGCGCATGCGTCTAACAGCAGCTGATATTACAGATTTAAAGAATCTGTCTATTGTACAAGTTCTAGATACCTATCAAAAAGAAGCTGATAACTTGAAAGAGGGCATAAAAGAAATAGAAGATACTGAAGAGCAGGCTATTTATCAAAAAGAGTTGAGCGAATTAGAACGTCTAATTGCCAATATCAAGTTGAAACAGAAGTATCGTACCATTTACATTGATCCTTTTACACTGGCTTTACCAAGTGAAGAAGAATTTCTCAACGAAAATGGCAAGCTTGAATTGCGTCCAAAAGAACTCAGTACAGATCAGTATAGTATCGAAACGCATAAATACGGTGTAGGTTCAGTTTCTGGTAGTGGTGCAGATTTTAAGTTTAATGGACAGCAAGATGAACATCTGTTTTGTGAATGGGTGCCTGAGTTAAAGCGTATTATGATTTATCGGACAGATGACCAGTTATCTGCTAATACCGGTAGCGCTTATTGTGCTTACACCATCAAGGCAAAAACGGGTGAGTCTTCAACAGGACTTGTTAAAGCAGATTTTATTAATATTGCTCCAATTGCAAAAGATGATACCTATACATTACAGTATGGCTCAGACTTAAAAGTCAGTATTAATCCGCTAGAAAATGACAGTGATGATGGTGATGGTCCTACATCACAATTAAAGCTCAATACAAATAAACCAGTCTTCTTTCATGATGCAGACGGACAGGAATTACCTATACGTTTTAGCGTTATTCCTCCAGGTGTAACGGTCAGTGCAGACCGTACCGGTCCATGTCCGGGTAATTATATTCGAGAGACCTGCTATGGTGGACAGATCCATATCCAGGCCAAAAATAATTTCAGCCAGTTTAACTATCGATTTGAATATAATATTTTTGATGCTGAAGGTGAGGAATCTAATACGGCAACTATCTTGCTAGAAAATACAGCTAAGAATACTAATACCGCCGGTGGAGGAGGAAGCTTTGGAATATGGGGAATATTAAGCCTATTAGCTTTAAGCATGTATCGGTTTCGCCCTAACGTTTAAAAAAAAGCCTCGTAAGAGGCTTTTTTATTGAATTGATTGATTTTTATCTAGTTTGCCTTAAGTGCAGCAGGCATGTATTTATTCATATATTCTTGGCGGATTGATGCACGTTGCTCTGCGGTAGTTGCTTTTTGCATTCTTTGTCTCAGATCATGCCGTTCGTGACTGCTCATCTGTTGCCAAGTTTCACGCATTTTCTGTTTTTCCTGCTCTGGCAGCTGGGTAAACCAGTCCATGCGTTGTTGTAGAGCGACACTTTGTTCTTCAGGTAATTCTTTTAAAGTCTGATAACGTTTAATCAGGGCGCGCTGTTCTTCATCGGACAAGGTGTCCCAAGTTTCATTAATCTGGGTCCCGGCATCTTTAGAAAAAATCCAGAAACGTTCGAACCCTGCAAAGCTGGTTTGTAAAAAGCTTAAGGTACATAAAGCTAAAGCCAGTTTCTTAGCTGCCATGACCGACTCTATCCTCACCTAAAACCAGTAACATTTCCAAATCTTCCACCATTTGGGGTGAAAGTTTTGGAGTAACAGCAACCTGATTTTGTGGCTGCTCTGTCATTTCCATAGAGTTGGGTAATATGACAAAACCAGTAATGGCTGCAGCAAGAGCAAAACCTGTCATCCGCCACATGCTGTAATGTGGTGATGGACGATCCTGTATGGTTTCGAGTACATGATTCATCACTACAGGTTTAGCCTTATGATGAGTAGCCAGTGTATCAAGCTTGGAAGTCACTTTTTTTGTGAAATCATCTTTATTCATCTGATGATCCTCCCATATGTGGATTTAAATGCGCTAAAGCTGTTCTTAATCCCTGAATTGCCCGATGGTAATGAGTTTTTACACTGCCCTCGGTACAATCCATAATTTCCGCAGTAGTTTGGGTATCAAAACCCTCCCATGCCCGCAACATAAAAGCCTGTTGCTGTCGAACTGGAAGTTTTGAAACAGCGGCCTGTATTTCTTCTGCAGTAACCGCTTGATCCAGAAAATCAGAAGGGTTTGGACTCGATTCATCCACGATATCCATCATTTCTTCTTCATCTGAATCCAGACTGACTTTTCTAAAAAATGAAAAAGGTTGGGCACGGCGTGCTTCCTTACGACGCCAGTCCTGTAATTTGTTATTTAAAATTGTATAGAACAGGGGGTACCATTCTTCAGTACTTTTATCACGATAGGATTTATGTAGGGAAATAAATGCTTCCTGTACCAGATCCATAGCTATGCCTTGTTGCCCCTGTGTTGCACTTTCCATCATGACCAGAGCACGACCCGTCACATCCTGCATAAAAAACTTCAGACGCTGCTCAGCCGTACTGGCATGCGTACTGCTGAGATGTTCTGCATCAGGCTGTTTCGGTACTAAATCCATAGAGATGGAAAATCCCGTCATTGGACACCCACTCATTATTTTGTTGGTCATCACTTAAATAACGTCAAAAATAATGTTTGGGTTGACATAGTAGATAATTATTTTTTAAGAGTTTAAAGGATTTTTAACCACAATTAGCCCTTTATTAAAATAATTTAACCTTTTAGAGCCGCTGGCGAACCATTTCAAAAAAACAGATAGAGCCTGCAACTGCAACGTTCAATGATTCTTGACCACCTGGTTGGGGAATCACGACAGCTTTTGCATGCTGTAACGCATATGCTGACGCACCCTGTCCCTCATTTCCTAAAATCCATGCACAAGGTTGTGTGAGGTCCTGCTGATAGATACTTTCAGACTGATGTGAACTGGTTACGAATACAGGAATTTCAAACTTCTCCAGTATGTCTTCAAGCTGGACATTTTCATAAATATTTAAAGAAAAATGAGCTCCCATACCAGCACGCAGTACTCGTGGTGACCAGAGTGAAGCTGAGCCTTGGGTACATACAACCTGCTGAATATTAGCGGCGGCAGCAGAACGCAATAATGTGCCTACATTTCCTGGGTCCTGTACATTCTCTAAAATAAGTGTATCAAGATGATATTGCAGGGGTTGGGTATTTGTCGGCAGATCAATAATTGCGAGACAAGCCAAACTTGTACCCAAGGTACTTAAATCACGATAAAGTGCTTCACTCAAGACAAATACATGACCCTGATAATATTCAAGGATCTGTTCAAAGTCTGGGTGATTTAATGCCTGTTCAGTACTGAACAATGAATGGATTTTCTTATTTTCCTGGAGCCAGCTCAGGCAGAGATGGGTTCCTTCAAGAATAGTTTGCCGCTGTTTTTTACGGTAACTGTTCTGTTCAATGAGTCCCCGTAAATGTTTGATTTTAGGGTTGTCTTTAGATTCAAGAAAAATAATTGACATAAGTAAAGAATCCACAGAGATGAGTAGTTAAACCCATCTCTGTATAAATAAATTATTGGTGATAGCCTGTAACCAGCTCAACTTCATTTTTGGAACCAATAATCACTGGCACGCGCTGATGCAGATCGGTCGGCTCAATTTCTAAAATGCGTACGCGACCTGTAGTTGAAGCACCACCAGCCTGCTCAATAAGCATACTCATTGGATTTGCTTCATACATCAGACGTAAACGGCCTGCTTTTTTAGGATCTTTTAAATCATATGGATAAAGGAAAATCCCGCTACGGCAGAGAATACGGTGAATATCGCCAACCATACAGGCAACCCAGCGCATATTAAAGTCTTTAGCACGTGTAGAAGTTTTTCCAGCCAGCAGTTCATCGATATAACGCTTAACCGGTTCTTCCCAGTGGCGCTGATTTGAGGCATTGATAGCAAATTCCTGGGTATCGGCTGCGACCTGAATATTCTCTGCGGTTAAAACAAATTCCTGGCTGTCTGGATTAAAGGTGAAGAATACAACGCCTGCACCCACAGTCAGTACCAGCATTGTGGAAGGGCCATATAGAACATAACCGGCAGCAACCTGCTGAGTCCCTGCCTGCATGAAGTCAGCAGCCTGAGTTATATGGTTTTTTGCAGGTAAAATTGAAAAAATAGTTCCTACACACATATTGATATCAATATTGCTTGAACCATCTAACGGGTCAAATAATACCAGATATTGACCATTTTCCTGAGCAGGCGTAAATTCATCAAGCTCTTCTGAAGCCAGCCCGCCTACTTGGGGATGTACTTTTAATGCATCAATCAAATAATCATTAGAAATAACATCAAGTTTTTTCTGGGTTTCACCTTGTACATTTTCATGCTCTGCGCTGCCCAAAACACCTGCAAGTGCACCCTTTTGTAAAGTCTGATCTATTACTTTACAGGTATCGGCAATAGTGCTGATAACTTGAGCCAGCTCAGGCGTTAAATTCCCAGTTTGTTGTTGTAAATATTGGGACAAGGTGTAATTGGTCATACCAAAAAGCTCCAGCAAAGAGAAAATAGATGTATAAAAAGAACTGGGCTATTTTAGAGGAGAACCAATGTAATTAACAATTTTATTGCGTGATGAGATGTGTTGTTTTTGCGCTTGCAACTCTACACGAACATGCTATGTTGAATTATGTTCATAAAAAAGGAAGTAGATCTATGACGACCAAACATTTTGATGCGACTCCAACTCCAAATGAGCCAATTAAGCTGGATAATATCTCAACTGAAAAAGTGAAAGAAGCTTGGAAAAGTTATGAAGCGAAACCTGAATATAAAGAATTTAATAAGCATGACATGATTGAAGCCATGCAAAAAAATGAAGAAGATAAAAAGTCGGAGAATTAAAAAAGCGCCCAACAGATGTTGTGCGCTTTGCTCTTGGAAATTCGAGCGTTTAATTATTTGAGTAATGGCGGTACAGCTTCGTAGTTGATTTCTACACGACGGTTTTCTTTCCAGGCTGCTTCATCATGGCCAGGATTAATTGGCATCTCTTTACCATAGCTCACAGCTTCAAGCTGATTGGGGTTTACACCATTTGTCACTAAATAGCTTTGTACTGCTTTGGCACGACGTTCACCCAATGCCATATTGTACTCACGTGTACCACGTTCATCGGTATGGCCAGTTAGAGCAACTTTTGAATTGGCATTTGCCATCAGGAACTGGGCATGAGCCTGTAGGGTTTGATAATCCTCATTGCTCAGATCACTGCTATCATAGTCAAAGTATACAACACGTTTTGCTAAATAAGCACGATTCGCTGCGGTAACCCCTTTAGCTGAAGCCCCAGCCATATTCTGTGCATTTAGTGCCGCATCTTCACTTAGACCGCTTGTGTTAACACTCGTACCCGCTGTAGTTGGAGTAGTAGTGGTCGTAACATCTGAAGTAGGTTTACGGTTGGCACAACCAGTAATAACTAGGCTGGCAGCCAGTAAGGGAAGAGTTAAATATTTTACTGCGTTCATCTTAATCTCCATGAAAAAATTGTTATAGCCAGTTACATTATTTGGGTGCCCAAGCAGGCTCACGAACTTCGCCTTGTTCACTTGGCAGATTCATCCGGAAGCGCCCATCAGTTGACATAATTGCCAGTAATCCCCGGTTACCTTCACGGGTAGCATAAACGACCATCTGGCCATTTGGAGAAAAACTTGGAGATTCATCCAGACTGGTTGGGGTAAGAATGCTGGTAATGCCAGTAGCAATATCCTGAATGGCAACTTTATAGTTACTTCCGGCTGGGCGGTGTACCAGTGCGACTTTTTTGCCATCTGCACTTAAGGTACCGCGCGCATTAAATGCACCTTTAAAAGTCAACCGCTTGACTGAGCCATCTGCAAAGCTGTAACGGTAAATCTGTGCTGAACCGCCACGATCAGAAGTAAAAATAAAAGATTTACCGTCTGGTGCATATCGGGCTTCTGTATCGATGGCAGAATCATTAGTCATACGTTTAAGCTGACGGGTATTCAAATCCATCTGGTAAACTTCAGGGTTTCCATGCATGGACGCTGTGAAGAGCATAGACTGTCCGTCTGGAGAGAAACTTGGTGCACCATTAAGACCACGAAAACTGGCCAGTACTTCACGTTGCCCAGTAGCCAGATCTTGCACGTAAATCGCAGGGCGCTTGGTTTCAAACGAGACATAAGCCAGTTTTTTTGCATCTGGTGTCCAGGCTGGAGACAGAATCGGGTCACGTGAAGAAAGGACAGTACGTGGCTGTTCACCATCAGTGTCAGCGATCTGTAAGGTATAACGCTGTTCTGGGGTTGCCGGATTGCGCAGTACATAAGCAATACGGCCACTAAAATCACCAGGAATACCTGTCAGTGCCTGATAGATTGCATCACTGATCATATGGCCAGCCTGACGTATACGTGAAGCGGGTACAGTTAAAAGTTCATTTAACAGATAGGTCTGCTTCTCGACATCATAAAGCTGGTAATGCACTTCATACGAATCACCTGCAACAGACTTGATACTACCTGTCACTACATAAGGGATTTTAGTCGCTTGCCAGCTTTGTGCATTAATATTATTGAGTGCAGCGCTAGCCGGAAGATTTTTTGATGAACTGGTAAAGCGCCCTGAACGATTCAAGTCACTTTCAACTATTGGATAAATAGACTGATCATTTGCAAAGGGTACAATTGCTATTTTTGGAGCTTCTTCAGGAGCCTTTGCAATTTCAAGGTGTAATTGGGCAAAAGCTGTAGTGGTGATGGCCGGACTAAAAACAGCTGTTAAGGCAAGGGCTAAAAGAGTTTTACGCGTCATATTCATAATCGCAGGGCGCTCAATTCCATGATTCTGGGGTATGGGAATGCTAATTTGTAACATGATGACATAATTTAAATCTATTTAAAGCATGTAAATATGACTATCTCGTGAGAAGTCAGAACCATCTTATAACTAAAGAAATAGATACCCCAAGTTATAGGTTTCAGAAAATTATAAAGAGTAAAATTAATATATTGATATTAAAATCAAAATAACCCAATCCTATCGATAAAAAATAAAACTCGGTCAATTTATTTAAATACCCTCAAAAGAGGGTGGTTTTTTTATTTAGCAGTAAATGTAGAGGTAAAGGTACGTGCTTCACGTCGTGCATCAGCATCAGATGGCATTGGATAAGGAGCGGCTGCCCTTACCGCAGCTTCTACACTGGCTTTCATATCTGGGTCACTTGAATTCACTACCACTGAGAGAACAGCTCCACTATCACTTAAAGTTACACGTGCTGTTGCCTTGTTACCAGAAGAGCCATTAGGTATATCCCAAGCACGTTTAATTTTATTTTCAAAATCACGTTTGGCAGATGAAGCAATTTTTTTAGCTTCAGCTTTTTTATCAGCCGCTTCTTCAGCTGCTTTTTTTGCAGCTGATGCTTTCGCTTCAGCCTCAGCCCGGTCTCTGGCATCGGCATCGGCTTTGGCTTTTTCAGCAGCATCCGCTTTTGCTTTGGCCTGCGCATCAGCTTTGGCTTTTGCAGCAGCGTCAGCTTTTGCTTTGGCCTGCGCATTGGCTTTGGCTTTTTCAGCAGCATCAGCCCTTGCTTTAGCCTGAGCATCGGCTTTGGCTTTTTCAGCAGCATCAGCCCTTGCTTTAGCCTGAGCATCGGCTTTGGCTTTTGCAGCAGCATCCGCTTTTGCTTTGGCCTGTGCATCGGCTTTGGCTTTTTCAGCAGCATCAGCCCTTGCTTTAGCCTGAGTATCGGCTTTTGCTTTGGCCTGCGCATCAGCTTTTGCTTTTGCAGCAGCGTCAGCTTTTGCTTTGGCCTGTGCATCGGCTTTGGCTTTTTCAGCAGCATCCGCTTTTGCTTTGGCCTGTGCATCGGCTTTGGCTTTTGTAGCAGCATCAGCCTTTGCTTTAGCCTGCGCATCCGCTTTTGCTTTTGCAGCAGCGTCAGCTTTTGCTTTGGCCTGTGCATCGGCTTTGGCTTTTTCAGCAGCATCCGCTTTTGCTTTGGCCTGTGCATCGGCTTTGGCTTTTGTAGCAGCATCAGCCTTTGCTTTAGCCTGCGCATCCGCTTTTGCTTTTGCAGCAGCGTCAGCTTTTGCTTTGGCCTGTGCATCGGCTTTGGCTTTTTCAGCAGCATCCGCTTTTGCTTTGGCCTGTGCATCGGCTTTGGCTTTTGTAGCAGCATCAGCCTTTGCTTTAGCCTGCGCAGCCGCTTTTGCTTTTGCAGCAGCGTCAGCTTTTGCTTTGGCCTGCGCATCAGCTTTGGCTTTTTCAGCAGCGTCAGCTTTTGCTTGTGCATCAGCTCTAGCTTTTTCAGCAGCTTCGGTCTTTTGTTTAGCCAATGCTTCAGCTTTAGCTCGTGACGCGGCATCTGTTTTTGCTTTTGCGTCTGCTTGAGCTTTTAATTTTTCTGCCTCTGCTGCTTTCGCCTTCTCTTCTGCACGTTTTGCAGTTTCAGTTGCCTGTAGTGAAGCAGAGGTTGTAGCAGGAACTGGAATAACAGGAGCTGGTTCTATACTTGGCTCGGCAGTTTGCGTAATTTCGGTTGCCTGGTTTTCATGTACGGTCTCTACAGTATCCGTCTGTTCTAGAGGAACAGGTTCAGGCGGGGGGAGATCCTCAGGTTTAATAAGTACAGTTTTAATTTGTTTAGGAGCTTCAGGCGGTGTACTCATACCCAAATAAAGCAAGCCGACCACAGCCAACAGATGTACGCCTAGCGTAAATCCAATTGCTACTACTTTTTGTTTAAAAGGAGGCTTTTTAAAATCTTTCATAAAATTACTTTAATGGTTCGGTCAGTAAACCCACTTGAGTTAAACCGGCTTCCTGAAGACTGGACATCAAGGCTATGACATCACCGTAAGGGCGGGTATTATGTCCACGGATCACCACATTGAGCTGTTTGTTGTCTGCCTCAGCCTGAGTCTGTGCTTCAGTTAAAATCTGGGTCAGCTGAGATAGCTCTAGAGGCTCTGCCTTATGCTGTTCGTATTCTAGATAGTAATGACCATCTTTATCTAGGGTAACCATGGCAGGTGCATCTTTAGATTCAATCGGATTACCATTAGCTTGTGGTAAATCTACATTAATGCCACTGGTAATCATTGGAGCAGTTACCATGAAGATCACCAGCAATACCAGCATGACGTCGATATAGGGCACGACATTCATATCACTTTTTAAAGGTTTTTTGATCCGCTCAAAGCGTCCGGAACGTTGAATAGCCATTATTCAGCTTCCTGTGCAGGACCCACAGACTGACGTTGTAGCAAGGCTACCATTTCTTCGGCGAACAGGGCACGGTCTGAGTAAAGTGCTTCACCTTTAGCTGTAAAGTGGTTAAAAGCCAAGACAGCAGGAATAGCTGCAAACAAGCCAATAGCAGTTGCAATAAGTGCTTCGGCAATACCTGGTGCGACAGTAGCGAGTGTTACCTGGTCAACAGCAGCAAGACCAATGAAGGCATTCATAATGCCCCATACTGTACCGAAAAGACCGATATAAGGGGCAACTGAACCAATGCTGGCCAATGCTCCCAGCCCCTGCTCAAGATTACCTTGGTCACGGCTCAGACCTACACGCAAAATACGTTCGGTTCCCTCAATCGACTGTGTCGTTGAGGCATGTCGTTTACTCAATTTAAAAAATTCGCCCAGTCCCTGATAAAAAATATCTTCCAGGCCTGAGCGTTTTGAGTTGAGCTGGGCGTTATTGTATAGCGTATTCAGCTCGGCACCAGACCAGAACATTTTCTGGAAATGTTCATCATCTTTTTGGGCTTTCTTATGACTCATATACAACTTGGCAATCAGGTACCAGCTATAGATTGAAGCGAGTAGTAGAATCAGCATAACCAGCTGAACCACAGGACTTGCTTGCAGAATTAAATCGGAGATATGCAGGGTTGATTCAAGTTGTGTTGCCATAGAGAAGTTGCCAGTGATTTTTCTAGTCTTGTTCCAGTTCTTTACGGATGAGATCGCGGATTTGCTCTGGCAGCTTGCGCGGCATCATTTTGTCATTCAAGCAGGCCAGTTCGACTTCACCCGAAGCCAGCAAGATTTCACCACGATAAATATTCTGTTGCAACACAAATGATGCAGCTTTACACGAAATAACACGTGCTGTAACAGTGATCAGGTCATCCATGAGAATTGGACGCATGTATTTGACGTTAATCTTATGCACCACAAAGTTATAATCTTTCTGGTGCCAGTAATGATCAACACCAGCAGCGCGTAGCCATTCCGTACGGGTGCGTTCCATATAGCGGATATGATTGGCGTGATAAACTATACCGCCCGCATCTGTATCTTCAATATATACCCGAATCTGAAACTCGAAATGATTTGCCATAGATCGCATCCGTCTAAAATACTTTTAGATATTTAAAAACTAAATATCTGGTTTTGCTTTACTTAGGGTAATACTTGATATTTCTTTCTTGACCAGACTTGAACTTATTTCAATACAAGGAAACTTAAACCAAAACATGTAATTCATTACGACTGATATAAAGAAATTGCTATTTTACCTCTGGCTGAAAGAAAGCTTTAAATTGAAAGTCCTACCAAGATACCACCCTGACTCAGGCCCGGATTTTAGCATAGACGTTCTGAACTCAAATGGCACAAGCTGACAATCCTGTAGAGAGCATGCAAATACAAGAAAGCAATTAATTGGCAAAAAGGTTCAGTGCATGCGAGCACTTTGCCAATTGTATAAAAACTGCCTATACCGCACCCTAACTATAAAAATCGTGACACTTGGCTAAAGAAGCATAGATGAACCTGCTAACGGATATTTCCATAAGTTCTAAAAATGTATTTAGCCAAATTTCACATGTAGAAAAATAAATTGGATAAGAGGTGTGCAATGCTCACGCAAGTTGTACGTAAAATCTTTCTCACCCGTAGCGGGAATGAAACTGCATGTAAGCAGCATAATGTAGCGAGTCTGAATATACCTATTCGACATTTTGATTTTAAATTTGATAAAGATGAGCTGGATAGCAAGTTCTATTTTCAGACTATTTTAGGCAGTGCGTACTGGCAGGCGCTCTCGATTTTTCTGACTTATGGTGAAGACCTGGTTATTGAAACTGCTCGTTTTCATCGTGATCTCGTAATTGATCCGGTTTTAAAACAGAGAGTTACCAGCCTAATTGGACAGGAAGCCATCCATTCAAAAATTCATGAGGAATGGAATGAAATCTTAAAAGATAACCGTTTCCCTGTCACTCTGTACCGTTTTTTGGCAGACAAAGTCTTTGACCATATCTTTCTGCGCTTTCCTCAGCCAATGAAATTATCACTTATGGCGGCTATTGAACATTTCACCGCGGTTATAGCCCAGCATATGATGGTTAATACAGATTCTTCGATTATGGCTATGATGGACAATCCGCTAACTCGTACTGAAGATAATAAGACTATGGCGCTATGGATGTGGCATATGCTTGAGGAGTCTGAACATAAAGATATTGCTTATGACGTTTATCAGGTTCTATCAGGTAATTACTGGTTAAGAATTTCTGGTTTTGTACTGGCATTGGTTACTATTCTGGGGCTGGTGTCATTAGGTGGCATCATGCTCCCTTATCTGCGTTCACCACGTTATCTCATCAGCCGACGTTATTACAACGATGTCAAAGATAGTTTAAAACTGCTGGTCGGGCGGAAATATGGCGTCTTCGGTAGTAACTGGCATCATGTATTCGATTATCTGCGCCGTGATTTTCACCCGAATGACCATGACACTACTGAGTATCTGGAATTCTACAAAAAATATTTGCTTGATCCGGAGAAAGGGCTGTTAACGCCATACTTTATTAAAGAGTTTGTGCCACCTCTGCGTACAGCTGCAGCTTAAAAATCTTGAATATCGAATATTGGATTCAGCATGAAATTATCAGGTAATAAAAGTAAATCAAGCCAGAATGCCTATGCGGTAGTTACCGGTGCCGGTAGCGGTATTGGACGGAGTTTTGCATATGAGCTGGCTAAACGTGGAGGTGCAGTAGTCTGTGTAGACCTTAACCTGGCAGCCGCACAGGATACTGTTGATCAGATTAAGGCAACTGGTGCGAAAGCATTTGCATTACAGTGCGACGTAGGAAATGCTGAACAGGTAAACAGTGTTGCTGAACAGGCTGAGCAGCTTTTAGGACACCCGGTTACACTTTTAATCAATAATGCTGGCGTTGGGCTGGGTGGCAAGTTTGACGAAGTATCACTTGATGACTGGAAATGGTGTATGCAGGTAAATCTATGGGGTGTTATCCATGGCTGCCATGCTTTTGTGCCAAAATTTAAAAAGCTGGGGTATGGCGCTATTATCAATGTGGCCTCAGCAGCCTCTTATACAGCCGCTCCAGAGATGAGTGTATATAACGTCAGTAAAGCAGGGGTATTAGCCCTCTCTGAAACTTTGTCATCTGAGCTGAAAAAGTTCAAGATTCAAGTAAATGTGGTCTGTCCAACTCTGGTCCCTACCAATATTATCAAGAACGGCCGTATTCCAGGCCAGTACTCAAAACTTGCTGATCATGCCTTGATGAATTATGCATTTACGACCAGTGATAAAGTCGCCAGATTGAGTTTAGACCGGCTGGATAAAGAACAGCTTTATACAACACCACAACTTGATGCCAAACTGTTCTGGCTGATGAAACGAACTTCTCCAAGTCTGTATGCCAAGTTTCTTGGCCTGTCTTATCAGTTTATAAAAACTTGAGAGTATAAATATAATGATGACTGAAGTTAAAACCAAACAGCGCGTCCATAAGAAGCAGTCTGCTAAAAATGATAACCAGTTATATGATACTTTTATTATCGGAGCTGGTATTTCTGGTATTGCAGCTGCCATCAAGTTAAATGAAGCAGGGTTGAATCATTTTAAAATAATTGAAAAGGCAAATACTGTAGGGGGGACCTGGCGGGAAAATACTTATCCGGGCTGTGGCTGTGATGTTCCTTCGGCACTATATTCCTATTCATTTGCGCCGAGTACTCGCTGGAGTCATTTATTTGCCAAACAGCCTGAAATATTTGCTTATCTAAAAAATGTAAGTGAAAAATATAATATTCTGTCAAAAATTGAATTTAATCAGGAGCTGGTCAAGGCCATCTGGCATGAAGACCAGCAAAGATGGATACTGGAAACTCATGAGAGGGTTTATCAAGCTAGAACTGTAATTTTTGCTACAGGCCCTATTACTGAGCCGCAAATTCCCAAGCTTGAAGGACTAGAAACCTTTACAGGAAAGATGTTTCATTCAGCAAAATGGAATCATGAATATGATTTAACAGGCAAGCGCATCGCAGTTATTGGAACAGGTGCCTCAGCAATTCAGTTTATCCCGCAGATCCAACCCTTAGCCAAGGAACTTTTCGTGTTCCAGCGTACCGCACCTTGGGTCTTGCCAAAACCTGATTTACCCTTAGGAAAATATACCAAGACCTTGCTTGCCAGGGCTCCAGTCATTCAGCAGAGATGGCGTCAGGCTGTAGCGGGTTCTCTTAACCTAATTAATTTGGGGTTACGTCATCCTGTATTTTTAAAACCAGTCAACAATGGAGCTAAACAGCTGCTTAAACTTCAAATTAAAGATGCAGTATTACGTCAAAATGTTACCCCTCAATTCTTGATTGGCTGTAAACGTATTCTGTTTGCCAATAATTATTATCCCGCCTTAATACAGCCGAATACCCGGTTAATTCCACACGGACTGGTTCGGGTAGAGGGCAATAAAGTAATTGCAGCAAATGGAGAAAGCCACGAGGTAGATGTCATTATCTGGGGTACAGGATTTGAAGTATCCCATCCGCCGATTGGTCAGCGCGTGATTAATGAAAAAGGACAGTATCTGGCAGATTTATGGAAAAATAGCTCACCGGAAGCTTACTTGGGAACCAGCCTTGAAAGTGTCCCTAATGCTTTCTTGATGCTAGGCCCAAATATTTTGGTCTATGATTCATTTATAGGACTGGCAGAGGCACAGGTGCAATATATCGTAAACGGTTTATTGCAGATGAAAAAACAAGGAATCAGTAAGCTCTCTATAAAGTCTGATGTGATTCATCAGCATAATGTTCAGGTGCAAAAACACTTGCGTAAGACTGTATTTAATAGTGGTGGATGTAAAAGTTACTATCTTGATCAGAACGGCCGTAATTTTGCTGCCTGGCCATGGTCGCTTAAAGTTTTAAAGCAGCGGCTAAGCCGACTGGACTTAAATGATTATGACATAGAATATTTAGAGAATATGCAAGAAACTAAACGCTCTGCATAAAACTCTAACTGAGCATTTTTTAAGATCATATCTTGGAACCGTGATTAACCCGGCTTAGCACACCGGGTTTCTCTATTTCTAGCTTATTCTTAATGTTTTGGTTCTGGTGGGGTCATACCGAACTGCAAGTAAGCCATATTGGTCGCGATACGGCCGCGCGCAGTACGCATGGCATAGCCTTGCTGAATCAGATAAGGTTCAATCACGTCTTCTAATGTCCCTGAATCTTCTGCCATTGCTGCAGCAAGTGCTTCTACACCGGCAGGCCCGCCGTCAAATCGTTCAAGTAGCATGCTTAAATACCGGCGATCCAGCGTATCTAATCCATCTTTATCGACATTCAGCATATCTAGTGCGCGCTGCGCCATTTCCTGAGTTACTTCTCCAGTACCTTTTACCTGAGCATAATCACGAACACGACGCAACAGCCGATTGGCAATACGGGGTGTTCCGCGGGCACGGCGTGCGACCTCACGTGAACCTTCTTCAGTAATTGGTACATCCATAAGACTGGCTGAGCGCGTTACAATATGTGTCAGGTCTTCTACTGAATAAAATTCCAGACGCTGTACGATACCAAAACGGTCACGCAGGGGCGAAGTCAGTAATCCGGCACGAGTAGTGGCGGCAACCAGCGTAAAAGGCGGCAGGTCCAGCTTGATTGAACGGGCAGCTGGTCCTTCGCCAATCATGATATCCAGTTGATAGTCTTCCATCGCCGGATACAGAATCTCTTCAATTACCGGGGAAAGTCGATGAATCTCATCGATAAACAGTACATCACCTTCTTCGAGGTTGGTCAGCATTGCTGCCAGATCACCCGCGCGTTCTAGTACCGGCCCTGACGTGGATTTGAGATTTCCACCCATTTCCCGGGCAATAATATTAGCCAAGGTAGTCTTACCCAATCCCGGCGGGCCAAAGATTAAGGTATGGTCTAGTGCTTCACCACGACCACGCGCCGCGCCGATAAAGATTTCCATTTGCTCACGTACTACCGGCTGACCAATATAGTCATCCAGTGAGGTCGGGCGGATGGCACGATCAAAATGATCTTCTGGTTTTTCTGAACCACTAATAAGTCGGTCTTGCATGAGCTCGTTATCTACTTAATTTATTTCATCATTGACTTAAGTGCAGCACGGATCAAATCGGCTGATTCACTGAAGTCACCTTTTACTGCAGCTACAGCTTTTTGTGCTTCTTGCGGTTTATAGCCCAGTGACTGCAGAGCGGCTTCTGCTTCGGCAATCGGAGAGTTGGCAATGAACTGGATTTGCGGCAGGGCAGTGCTACTGGTAGTTGCTGCTTGTGCCAGTGTTTTGAAACGGTCACGCAATTCAATCATTAAACGCTCGGCAGTCTTCTTGCCAACACCAGGGATTTTAACCAGTGTGTTCAGGTCATCATGTTCAATCGTATGCACCAGCAGTTCTACACTTAAGGTAGAAAGAATACCAAGAGCCATTTTCGGACCAACACCATTAACTTTGAGTAAGGTACGGAAAATGGTTTTTTCCTGAGCATTACTAAAACCGTAAAGTTGTTGAGCATCTTCACGTACTACCAGATGAGTCCACAATGTAACTTTCTGGCCTTTTTGTAATTGGCAAAATGTAGAAAGCGGGGTGTCAATTTCATAACCTACACCGTTAACATTTAAAAGTACGGTAGGAGCTTCCAGTGCAAATACTTCACCAATTAAACAACCGATCATTTTGAGTTTATATTCCTGAATTAAAGAAAAGTAGTGCGGCGACCCTGTAAGGCTTGGGCCAGTTCATATGCCTGATGATCTGAAAACTTACTGATAATATCCAGTACCTGCATAATATTCTGGTAATGATCAGTCTGAAAATTGGCCCCAAACTCCTGCAAAATTGTCATCAGACGCCGTTCTTTAAAGCTTAAAGACTTTTGTGGCAATGTTAAAGGAACAAAAGCATCCAGAATGTGCTGCAAGCTCATATGCGCGATAATTTCTAGATCTGATTTCTGCCGGTGCTCAAAAATCTTGTTTCGGGCCATATTCTTGGCAGTTTCTATACCTTCACAAATATCTTTGGGGCAATACTGCAACAAGCTGCCTTTAAGCTGGCCAGTTAAAATTTCAAAATGATGGCGTGCAAAAGCAGAAGTTACTTCGTCTACCAGACGTTTCATGGCCCGACCACGTAAGGCCGCGATTTTTTGCTGCCAGGTGGTATTCTTAAAATTCAGTTCTTCTGGCTGACCATAATCTGCAATCAGATTCAGGAAAATCGGCTCGACTTCTTCATAACTCAGCATATTTAAAATAATGCCATCTTCCAGGTCGATCAGGGCGTAACAGATATCGTCCGCCGCTTCAAGTAGATAAGTAAGTGGATGGCGGCAATAATGATAATCACCGAGCTGAATCAGTCCAAGCTGTTCGGCAATCTGCTTTAAAATTTCTTTTTCAGACTGATAGCAGCCGAACTTGGCCCGTTGGTGTGATGGCTGGTCATCAATGCGTTTAGACAGCCAGGGATATTTTAAATAGGCACCCAAAGTCGCATAAGTCAGGCGCATTCCACCATCATTCGGATGATAATCAATTCGGGTGAGCAGACGCAGTCCCTGTGCATTACCTTCAAACTGACGGACATCGGCTTCCTGCTCAGGAGTTAATTCTCTCAGCAAGTCATTATGAGATGCGTCATCAAACCATTCCCGAATCGCATATTCACCTGCATGTCCAAAGGGCGGGTTACCAATATCATGGGCCAGACACGCAGCCTGAATAATGGCTCCTACATCTGCTGGGGAAATCCATACCGGTAACTCATCCTTGATTTTCTCAGCTGCAAGCATACCCATTGAACGGCCAATACATGATACCTCCAGTGAGTGGGTCAGACGGGTATGAATACCATCATGCTGGGTAAGCGGGTGCACTTGGGTCTTGCGGTTTAACTGTCTAAAGCTTTGCGAAAAAATAATACGGTCATAATCTTTATGAAAAGGGCTACGGGCCAGTTCTGAAGTACTCTTTTTACTTCCCAGACGCACCGCCGAGAGAAGCTCTAACCAACGCATTTGTTCCATTTATGATTATTCAGTTGATTCAAAACCTGATCATGCCAAAAAATCCTATAATTCGCCAGCCAGAAGCGACAGTAATTGTCGGGCTTGGCTCAGGTGTTTTATATTCAGCCGAGCTTGGCCTTTTGGTTGGCAGACAGAACAGTCATTCAAAACTGCGTTTAACTTAAGTCTCTAAAGTATTCATAAAAGCAGTACCCTGATAAATTTCCTAAATATCGCCTCTAATGCCAAATTAGACATCAGAAATAGCTGAAAATTACAGTAAATTTTTATATTTTTAACTCTGGAATAGTTTGAAAATTATACAGTATTTAGAAATTACATGAAGTAAGAAAATTTATTTTTAATCTGTGAATAGTATGCCTGAACACCGAGATGATAAGAGCTAGGCGAAGGTTAAGCTCTTATTTTTTTAAAATAAAGCGTAGGAAAATGAGCTTTTCATGGCTTTATCACTAGCCCCAAATAGGCTTTCACAGTAGAATATGCGCTCTCTTCAAGTCACATTGCGGCATGGTCGCTCAGGCCTGCCCGTGGAGCCAAAATCAGCATGTTTATCGTGGCCGGTGCACCAGCACATTCTTCTTTCAAGAAAACTCAACTATTATCACGTTTAGCGTCAATTAGTTCTGTTCAATCTTTTGACAGCCAGTGGGTTTATCTGTTTGATCAAGCGCTCAGCGAGCAGCAGCATCAATCTGCCTTGCAACTTCTGAATGATGGTGAAATCTTTGAATTGCGCCAAGTTTCAGATGATGAAATACAAATTCTGGTAACACCACGCGTGGGAACCATTTCGCCATGGTCATCTAAAGCGACTGATATTTTCAAGAACTGTAATGTGCCGGTACATCGTCTGGAACGCGGTATTCTTTATACTTTAAAAGGAATTCCTGAGGTTTCTGCTGATGTGAAACTGGCTCTGCATGACCGTATGACCGAAAGTGTATTTGCTCAGATTGAAGATGCACAGGCGTTATTTAATGAGACTGCACCAAAACCTTTAAATTCAATTGATATTTTAGGGCAAGGTAAAGAGGCACTGGTTAAAGCCAATAATGAGTTTGGTTTTGCCCTGTCTGATGAAGAGATTGATTATCTGACCCAAGCTTTTACTAATATGGGCCGTAATCCGAATGATATTGAGCTGATGATGTTTGCTCAGGCTAACTCTGAACATTGCCGTCATAAAATCTTTGGATCAGAATGGACAGTAGATGGTGAAAAACAGCCATTATCCTTGTTTCAAATGATCAAAAATACTTATAAAGAATCTCCAACCGATGTTCTGTCTGCCTATAAAGATAATGCCTCTGTAATTGTAGGCTATGACACACAACGCTTTTATCCAAAACAGGATGAAAGTGGTCATTATGTGTATAAATATAAAAGTCAGGCTGCCCATATTTTAATGAAGGTAGAAACCCATAATCACCCAACAGCGATTTCTCCATTTGCCGGTGCAGCCACAGGCTCAGGTGGCGAAATCCGTGATGAAGGTGCAACAGGCCGTGGAGGTAAGCCAAAAGCAGGTTTAACCGGCTTTACTGTGTCTAATCTCAATATCCCTGGCTTTGAACAGCCTTGGGAAGAAAATTATGGTAAGCCATCTCGTATGGCTGCTCCGTTGCAGATCATGATTGAAGGCCCGCTGGGTGGTGCTGCATTTAATAATGAGTTCGGTCGTCCTGCATTAAATGGCTATTTCCGTACTTTTGAGCAAAATGTAAACGGTGAAGTTAAAGGATTTCATAAACCCATCATGATTGCTGGCGGTTACGGCAATATTCGTCCTGACCATGTTGAAAAAGATGCGATTCAACCGGGTGACCTGTTGATTGTACTCGGTGGGCCAGCTATGTTGATCGGTTTAGGTGGTGGTGCAGCATCTTCTGTTGACAGTGGTACGATGGGAGAAAATCTTGATTTTGCTTCGGTACAGCGTGAAAACCCTGAAATGGAACGCCGTTGTCAGGAAGTGATTGATACCTGCTGGCGTCTGGAAGATTTTAACCCGATTGTTTCTATTCATGACGTCGGCGCGGGTGGTTTATCTAATGCCATGCCTGAATTGGTCAATGACCATGAGCTGGGAGCTGTACTTAACCTGCGCAAGATTCCTTCGCTTGAGTCAGGCATGTCGCCAATGGAAATCTGGTCGAATGAAGCTCAGGAGCGTTATGTACTGGCAATCCGTCCAGAATCTCTGCAGCAATTTGAAGAAATCTGTGCTCGTGAACGCTGCCCGTTTGCTGTACTGGGTGAAGCAACGGAAGCACGTCATCTTACGGTTGAAGACCCGCTATTTGCGAACAAACCGGTAGATATGCCGATGCAGGTTATGCTGGGTGGCACACCACGCATGCAGCGTTCTTATGAGGCAGCACCTCGTCAGGGTAATGATTTTGATGCCTCAAAAGTTGATTTAAACGATGCAATTTTCCGTGTTTTGAAAAATCCGACAGTTGCTTCAAAATCTTTCCTCATCACAATTGGTGACCGCTCAATTACTGGTATGGTTGCGCGTGACCAGATGGTAGGGCCTTGGCAGGTTCCTGTCGCTGATGCAGCAGTAACTACCACCAGCCTGCAAGGCTATACGGGTGAAGCAATGGCAATGGGAGAGCGTCCTCCTGTAGCTTTACTGAATCCGGCAGCATCAGCACGTCTGGCAGTAGCAGAAGCAATTACCAACATTGCCTGTGCCAATATTGAACAGATTAGTGATATCAAGCTTTCTGCCAACTGGATGGCTGCAGCAGGCCAAAAAGGTGAAGATCAGGCCCTGTTTGAAGGTGTAAAAGCGATCGGTATGGAAATGTGCCCAGCCTTAGGAATTGCAATTCCGGTTGGTAAGGATTCACTTTCCATGCGTACCACTTGGAATGATAACGGTGAAGATAAAGCTGTAACTTCTCCAATGACCGGTGTGATTACAGCATTTGCACCTGTTGGTGATGTGCGTAAAACCATGACGCCCGAGCTGAAGAAACTTGAAGATTCAGTACTGGTACGTATTGATCTGTCTAAAGGCCAGTTCCGTCTGGGTGGTTCTATTTTGGCACAGGTTTATAAAGCAATCGGTACAGTTACACCAGATGTAGATAACTTTGATGAGTTTAAAGCGTTTTTTGCACTGATTCAGGATTGGA
Source organism: Acinetobacter sp. 1294596 (assembly GCF_000582925.1). Taxonomy (NCBI): domain Bacteria; kingdom Pseudomonadati; phylum Pseudomonadota; class Gammaproteobacteria; order Moraxellales; family Moraxellaceae; genus Acinetobacter; species Acinetobacter sp. 1294596. Next base: position 73,484 of record NZ_JFCC01000006.1, read on the forward strand.
ACAACCGTGGTCTGATTCAGGCATATCATGACATCGGTGATGGTGGCCTGCTGGCAACTGTTACAGAAATGATGTTTGCCTCACGTCTGGGTGTTGCACTAGAAGAGCAGTCAGTTGAAAGTCTGTTTGCAGAAGAAATTGGTGCAGTATTACAACTTAAAGCCACTGATTGGGAAGGACTGCAGGCAGAAATTTCCGAGTCTCTACTTAAAGATGCTATCAGCCTGATTGGTTCGGTAAATACGACCGATACTTTAAATGTAAATGGTTTAACGCTGGCACGCTCTGACTTGCAACAGGCCTGGTCGGAGGTTTCTCATCAGATTCAACGTTTACGTGATAATGTTGAAACGGCTGATCAGGAATATTCACTGATTACCAATGCTGATCATCAAGGTATTATTGCTAAACCAACCTTTGACTTAAATGAGCCAATTGAGGCACCATTTATCAATACACGTCGTCCAAATATGGCAATTCTGCGTGAACAGGGTGTAAACGGACATGTAGAAATGGCCGCGGCATTTGATAAAGTGGGTTTCAACAGTATCGATGTGCATATGAGTGACCTTTTAGCTGGTCGCGTAAGTCTGGACGAATTCGAAGGTCTGGTAACCTGTGGTGGTTTCTCTTATGGTGATGTGCTTGGAGCAGGTGGAGGCTGGGCAAAATCAGTCCTGTTTAATACCAAGTTGCGTGACCAGTTCGAGCAGTTTTTCCATCGTGAAGAAACATTCTCTTTAGGGATCTGTAATGGCTGTCAAATGTTGTCGCAGTTGGCGCCGTTAATACCTGGCGCAGAAAACTGGCCACGTTTTCACCGTAATACTTCTGAAGTATTTGAAGCCCGTACTGTAAACGTACGAGTAGAAAAATCAAATTCTGTAGTGTTAGAAGGAATGGAAGGTTCTATTCTGCCAATAGCCGTTGCACATGGTGAAGGTCGTGCAGTAATTTCTCATGACAGCTTGAGTAGCCTGAATGCTAATGGTCAAATTGCTCTGCGTTATGTCGATAGCTATGGCAACCCGACCCAGCAGTATCCTCTTAACCCGAACGGTTCTCCAGAAGCAGTGACTGGTGTAACCTCTAGAGATGGACGCGCGACTATTATGATGCCACATCCAGAACGTACTTTCCGTGCGATCCAGCATTCATGGAAACCAGAAGAGTGGAAGGAAGATGGAGCTTGGTTACGCATGTTCCGTAATGCCCGCAAGTTTATTGGTTAATTATACAAATATAAAAAAAGCCACCTGAGGTGGCTTTTTTTATATAAAAAATTATTGACTATTTATCCTTAGATGCCTTGGTATAAGGCTCAAGCTCATAAGCCTTTTCAACTTGTGGATGACGTTTCTTGTCGGTACTCACTTTTTTGGTCCAGAGTTCATCTTCAGATTTCTGTAACTGATCATTCATCTCCTGAGGCACAACATTTCTAAACAGATCACTTTTACCTTCAACGACATCAGCAATAACCTGATAAACTATTTCAGGCTCAAACTGTTCATGAGGAAAGGCCATTTGAGAGTAATCAAAGATCCACTCTTCAGGGTTGTTTTCCCAAGTTTTCCAGTCTTCAAACATCCGGTCATTGAAGCCTGTCAAAAAAGGTCCCGGATTTACAGTTGCAACCTGTACGCCAAATTCTTGCAGTTCACCATCCAGTGCTTTGGCAAATGCTTCAATCGCATGTTTGGAGGCTGAATAAGCTCCAATCAGGGGCCCGGCAGAAAGTCCGGCAACACTTGAAATGAAAATAATTTTTCCGCTATGTTTATCTACCATTTTACGAGCGAACTCTTGTGTTAACAGCATTGTGCCGAAAACGTTCACTTCAAATTGTTCACGCAAATTTTTCTCAGGTATATCGACCAAAGAGCCGGCTTTTGAAATCCCTGCATTATTAACCAAGACATCGATATCCCAAGCTGCAGCTTTTTCACGATCTTTTGGATCTGCAATATCAAGCTTTTCAAAGCGAATATTATTAAGTCCCTGAGCCTTAGCTTCCTGTTCCAGACTAAAAATCTGTGCTGCAATCTCGACACCTGCAATCACTTGATGATTCTTTGCCAAGAGAAATGCTGCGCCTTTACCAAAGCCGGTGCCCGCACCTGTAATTAGTACTGTTGCCATAAAATAATCCTGAGATTGTTATGAATTTTTTTACTATTCGGTAATTTATTCAGCTTGCCTAGTGACAATAACGTTGGCTATACGATATTAAAGACAGAGATAACAAAAAGGAGGTTCTATGTTAAAGCTGATTTACTTCGTTCCTGATGAGTATCTGGATTCTACCAAACAAGCAATCTTTGCCGCCGGAGCAGGAGGAATAGGAGATTATGAACATTGTGTATGGCAGGTAAAGGGAATTGGGCAGTTTAGACCAATGCAAGGAGCGGACCCACATATTGGTCAGGTCGGACAAATTGAACAAGTAGAGGAATGGCGGGGAGAATCAATTGTACCTGAAGAAAAAGCTGCTGCTGTTGCTCGGGCGCTAAAGAACAGCCATCCTTATGAAGAACCAGCATTCGAGTTTATTCAACTTCTCAACATACAATAGCAGAGCTGTTTTCAGCATCTTTATGAACAAACCAAAGCTGTAATAGGCGATTGAAGCAGGTTTTATTTTAAGAAAAATTTCCTTTTAAAATCTATTACCTTAGCCTACTTACCGCTCTATACAAAATAGCCTGTTTATACCTGTCTGCTTACTTTTATTAATAAAGTAAGCAGAAGCAAGAAAACCTATTTTACTTACTTGTACTCGATGACGCTCAAGAAAACTTTTTAAACTTTTTGTATAAAAAGTTCGCGATCAAAACGGTACTGTGGAAAGAATACACCATCTTTGGCCCGTTCACCTGCAGCAATCACCATGATTGGATATTGCTGGTCATTTAGTTCCAAAATCTGGCGTACCATCGGCTCATCAAAACCTTCCATCATGCAACTGTCAAAACTGTAGGCACGTAAAGCCAGTACCAGATTTTCACATGCCAGCGCTGTGGTCTTGCTTGCCCAGAGTTTGGCATCTGCAGGACTAAATGCAGAGACTGGCATCTGCTTATCCAGACTGCGCGCCACTTTAAAAGCAACTTTCTTAAAGTTGCCAAAAGCATTCAAATAGCCCGTTTTATAGTTATACGGAATATACTTGTAGTATTTCTTGATTGCTGGCGGCGCTTCTGGAAAAGGAAATTCATTGATATTACGTTTTGCCATTTCATCAATGCGGTCTGTACGTGAAACACAGACAATCAGTTCAGATGCAGTTTTGGCAGCGAGCTGGCTCATACAGGCTTTTATCAGCTGCTGTTTTTTATGAGTATCTTGAACTACGTAAAAAGTCCATGGTTGCAGATTGGATGAATTGGGTGCCAGTAAAGCTAAATCCAGACATGCATCCAGCACATCTTCTGGAATGGGCTTGTCAGTAAACTTACGTACTGAACGGCGACTTTCTACGACTTTTTTGAACTGCTCAACGTCAATATCCTGAGGTGCAGGTTCATAGTAACGTTTCTTTTCTGGCTGTTCACTGTCTTGGGTATAATTTTCAGTATTTGGCATAATTAAACAGTTCAATAGGAAGATTTAGAGAAAATCCTCAGAGGCAGAGGAGTATAGACAACAAAAAATCTGGACACATCTCATGTATCCAGATTTGAGCATAAAACTTAATTGAACTGTGTAAAGTCAGGTTTACGTTTTTGCATAAAAGCCTGTACAGCTTCCATCATTTCAGGAGATTTAACGCGCTGCATAAAAATTTCAGCTTCTTCATCAATGCACTCAATAATATTAGCTAAATCTTTTTTCATTAGCGCTTTAGTCTGTTTAATGGAGGCAAGCGGTAACTGAGTCAGATATTCGGCAGCTTTGTGAGCATAATCATAAACATCATTTTCAATAATCAAGTTAATAATTTTGGCATCTTCATAGATGTCATCCTTAATCACACGATTGACCAAGCCTACCTGTTCGGCAGTTTTTGCTGTGAATTTTTTAGCACTAAACAGCAGTTCAGCAGCACGATGGTAGCCTGCTTGCTTAACAAGAAGCTGGCTTGCTGCGCCTTCTGGAGAAAGACCTAAACTTACAAATGGAATCTGGAAAATGGCATCATCATCACTGTAGACCAGATCAGCATGCAACAGTATAGTTACTCCTATACCAATAGCTACCCCCTTAACCGCTACAATTAAAGGCTTTGAAAATTTTGCTGCTGATTTAAGCAAGACAAAAGGGGGCATATTGCCTGCTTTATCCTGTAAAGGCTGCTGGGTAAACTGCATGAAATCTTTCATGTCATTTCCTGCAGTAAAGTCATCATTTAAGCCACGAAGTATTACTACCCGTACATCACTAGAAATATCTGCTTCATCAAGTGCCTGAGCAATCCATAAATAAAGCTCACCATATAAGGCATTCTTGGCTTCAGGCCGGTCAATAGCCAGCGTAAGAATTCCGTGATCCAGTTTTGCTTTTAAATGTTGATGTGGTTGTTGTATACAGCTTAATGTCATCGTACTATCCATGCTTTAAATCATGATTTTATTATGGCTTATTATGTCGCATATCTTTTTTGAAAATGCAACTGATGAGTCATTAAAGCTCAGAACTTATGTCATATACTTTTGATTATCTTGTCTTCATCGGGCGTTTTCAGCCTTTTCATTATGCACATTTGCAGACGGTACAGGTTGCCTTAAGTCAAAGTCAGTATGTGATTCTGGCTTTAGGTTCAGCTCAAAATGAACGGAATCTCAAAAATCCATTCACAGCTTCTGAACGTGAAGAGATGATTTTGTCCAACTTTTCACCAGAAGATCAGAAGCGAATTATTTTTGTTCATGTCATTGATGTCTATAATGACGAAAAATGGGTAAAGCAGGTTAAAGCTTTAGTTAATCAGGTGGTTCAAACTGGCTCTAAAATTGGTCTGATCGGCCATTTTAAAGATGCATCATCATATTATCTGAAACTATTTCCAGAATGGACGATGGTTGAACTGGAGAGTCTGGAAGGTGCTATTTCTGCGACGCCACTGCGCGAAGCCTATTATCAGGGTATAATTAAAACAGAAGCTTTTCCGGCGGGTTCACAAAATTTTTTGAAGAATTTCCAGCATGGTCTGGTGTACCGTCAGCTACAGCAAAAATATAAAGAGCAAGACTATAGCAATATACAGTAATGAAGATTAAAACCTTTAAATAATTTAGCGATATTAGAGAGTTTATATGTCGAACCGGTTAAACTTGAAAACACACCTGTAGTCTGCTTCACACCTTTCTTAAAGAAATCAAGCAAGACTAAAGACCACAGATCTATAAAAATGCCGGCTAAAGTGCCGGCTTGCTATTAGAGTTTTTATAGTTTATTCCACTTCACTCATTGTGCGGATATCATCTAATACTTGAGCAGCATGACCAGCTGCGGTGACTTTACGGTAACTCTTCATTAGCTGGTTGTTATGGAACAGGAAGGTAGAACGCTCGATACCCATAACTTTTTTGCCATACATATTTTTTTCTTTAATGACATCAAAATGTTTGCACAGGATTTCATCCGCATCACTGACCAGCTCAATTTGTAGTTCCTGCTTAGTGGTAAAATTCTGGTGAGATTTGACTGAATCACGAGAGATACCCACGACAGTAGCGCCCATAGCATCAAACTGGTCTTTTAATTCAGTAAACTCAAGGGCCTGAGTAGTACAGCCGGGTGTAGAATCTTTAGGATAGAAATAGAGAACCAACCATGCAGATGGCACTTCAGATAAGTTGATCTCACCATTTGCGGTTGGGAATACGTGGTCAGGTAATTTAATATCTTCAGTACTCATGGTTTTCTCCAAAAACTAGCCACGAATGTGGCTAGCAAAATAATAAGGCAATTATTTTTTTGCCTGCGCTGATTTCATGGCTTCTTGGGTCAGGTTTTGCAGTTTTGAAGTTAACTGTGGACCGAAGCATGCTTGTAAATCACTATTTTGTTTTTGAACAAAAGCTAAACTGCTTGGGCTTTTCTTCTGGTTAATTGTGCTCTGGATTTCCCATTTTTGAGCATTGGTCAATTTACCATCTGCTTCTACAGCACAGGTACAGTATTTGCTTACTTCAGCAGCAGAGAGTTTCTTGCTTTTACCTGTTTCTGTTTTACAAACATTGATCAGGGCAGATTTAACATTTGTGCTTTTATAAGCCTGCTGAAGAGGATTTGCTTCTGCAGCATGGGTATTTACTGTTAACAGAGTAGCTGCTGAGAACAGGGAGGAAAGGAAAAGTTTTGATGCTAAGTTCTTCATAAATTGTACCTGGTGATTACGGTATATAACGTGTAGGGTCTTCAATACCTGCTTCTTGGAAACCTTGTTTACGAAGTCGGCAGCTATCACATTGTCCACAAGCACGTCCTTGGTCATCTGCCTGATAGCAGGAAACCGTCTGGCTATAGTCTACGCCATGTTCAATGCCCAAACGTATAATATTCGCTTTAGATAAATGTAACAGGGGTATTTCAAATTTTAAAGGCTTGCCTTCTACTCCCACTTTAGTGGCCAAGCGCGCCATATTGGCAAATGCTTCAATAAACTCAGGACGACAATCCGGATAACCTGAATAATCTACGGCATTAATCCCGATTACTATAGCCTCTGCATCAAATACTTCTGCAGCTGCCAAGGCATAAGACAAGAAGATGGTGTTACGGGCAGGAACATAAGTTACGGGTATGCCTGACTGTTCCTGTACAGGGACATCAATATTATGATCTGTCAGTGCCGAACCACCCAGATTGCCCAGGTCAATATTAATAACGCGATGTTCTACGCCGGCACGCTGAGTAAGTGCTTTAGCTGCATCCAGTTCAGTAGTTGAACGCTGACCATACATAAAGCTAATAGCGATACACTCATAACGTGCCTGTGCCCAAGCCAGACAGGTTGTTGAATCTAATCCACCAGATAATAAGACAATTGCACGCGAGCGCATATATTGTTTCTCCAATCTTTCTGTACCGTGATTAACGGCCAGTTTCATCATTCCAAAGTAGCTTGTGTAGTTGTAACTGGAAGCGAACGGGAAGCTGGTCATCTAGAATCCACTGTGCTAATTCACGAGCCAGTTTAGGTAATTGGGCTGCACCTTTTTCTACTGCAAACGCAGGAGAGAACCAGACTGTACTGACTTTCTGTTCTAGGGAGTACAGCGCAAGCTGCTCTTTGGCCCATTGGTAATCATCACGGTTACAGATAACAAACTTGATTTGATCATTTGAGGTCAGAAATTCTAGATTTGACATTAAGTTACGTGTAACTTCTCCAGAACTTGGAGTTTTTAAGTCTAGAACTTTTGATACGCGTGGATCAACTTTAGATACATCGAGTGCACCACTGGTTTCTAAAGAAACCTTATGTCCTAAATCACATAAACGTTGTAGTAAAACCAGACAATTCGGTTGTGCCAGTGGTTCTCCACCGGTTACACAGATGTAAGGTGTATTATAACTTCGGGCAGTTGCAATGATTTCTTCAAGTGACTGACGTACCCCTCCTTCAAAAGAGTAGGTCGTATCGCAATAGGTACAACGTAAAGGGCAGCCAGTCAGACGAATAAATACTGTTGGTAACCCCGCAGCGTTTGCTTCTCCCTGCAACGAATAAAAAATCTCCGTAATACGTAAACCAGCTGCCGGATCAGACACTGGAATAACGGAAGAACGTAAGGGATTCATAGCCCAATATCACCTTCTATAAAAAACAAAAATCTCTACGATCAGGCATGACCGTAGAGACCTTTAAACAGACAGAAAATTAGTCAGCGCGAAGCAGGTCATTTAGACTGGTTTTAGCTCGTGTCTGAGCATCTACCTTTTTCACGATAATTGCAGCATAAAGGCTGTATGTTCCATCTTTAGATGGCAAGTTCCCTGGTACAACAACTGAACCTGCAGGAACACGGCCATAATGGATTTCGCCAGTTTCACGGTCATAAATCTTGGTAGATTGGCCGATGTAAACGCCCATTGAAATGACAGAACCTTCTTCAACAATAACACCTTCAACAATTTCAGAACGTGCACCGATGAAACAGTTATCTTCAATGATAGTCGGGTTGGCCTGAAGCGGTTCAAGTACACCACCGATACCAACACCACCCGACAAGTGAACATTTTTACCGATCTGTGCGCACGAACCTACAGTTGCCCATGTATCCACCATTGTGCCTTCATCTACATAAGCACCAATATTCACATAAGAAGGCATAAGAACCACATTCTTAGCTTGGAAACTACCACGGCGAGCTACAGCAGGTGGCACTACACGTACGCCGGCTTCTTTAAACTGCTCTTCAGTCCAGCCAGAAAATTTGGTCTCGACTTTATCATAAAAACGTAGGTCACATGATTCGATTGGTTTATTATCATTTAATTTAAAAGATAATAAGACCGCTTTCTTCAGCCATTGATGAACAATCCATTCACCATCAATTTTTTCAGCTACTCGCAGTGTACCGTTATCCAGACCTTCAATAGCTGCTTCTACAGCTTGACGCACTTCTGACGGACAATCTGCTGCAGTAAAGTTGGCGCGGTTTTCAAAGGCCTGCTCAATAATAGTTGAAAGCTGAGTCATGATATTCCTTCCTGAAAAAATTTATGAGAGTTTACACTATTTGTGTATAAAAACAGCCAAAAACTAGCAAACTTTTCATCTATAAAGGTCTCTGGTACGGGTAAAGTAAATATGAAGCTTTTCGGAAATATTTTTACAAAAAAATATGTAAAAACAAGAAAAAACGTTAAATGTATCAAAAAATAACAGAAACCACGTAATTTGTGTCTAAAAACCCACTTAGGTTTTATCTAACATACAAGACACGAAACAATTATAGATTAAAAAACAAACTCTTCTGAGGAGATTAATAATGAAAGCTTTAAGAGTTTTAGCGACCGCTACTGTTTTAACCGCTTTTGCAGGTTCTGCATTGGCAGCTGATGAAATAATTGTCACTGAAGAAGGGGTTTCAACGTTCTCTTTCTTTAAACCAGCTTCAGTACGTGCAGAAGTTGGTACTACTGGTTACGGTGGCGCGATTTCATATAATGCCAATCCATATGTTGGTGTAACTTTAGGTTACAACGGTGGAGATATCTCTTGGTCAGATGACTTATCTGTAAATGGCTCAGATTATGACATCGATATGGATAACAATAATGTTTACTTAAATGCTGAGATTCGTCCTTGGGCAAACTGGTTCTATATGGCTGCTGGGGTAGCTTATGTAGATAATGATTACGACTTGGATCGACGCATAGGTGCTAGTGAAGGCTTCACTGTAAATGGAACTGATTTTGTTGCTGGTACTAGTGGTGCACGGATTAATGGTCAACTTTCTTATAAAAATAATTTAGCACCGTATGTAGGTATCGGTTTCTCTCCAGCAATTACTAACCGTTGGGGCGTATTTGGTGAAATCGGTGCATTTTATAATGGTAACCCAAATGTCAACTTGACAGCTTCTGGTACAGCTATCACTACTGAGCCTGGTACTGACTTTGCTACAGCAGTTGAACGTGAAGAACGTGATATTGAAAATGATAACAAATATGAATGGTTACCAGTAGCTAAACTGGGTGTAAGCTTCCGCTTCTAATCCAGTCAGCAATAAAAAACGGACTAAGGTCCGTTTTTTATTGCTTTTATAATTATTTAATCAAATTTAAAAATTGTTTTAAAAACTTTACTCTTCTGGATAGGCCACTTTCTTAAGTGCTTTTATGTCAGCTTCAGGTGAACATAACGAAATAAACTCGTAGCCATAACCACGTAATAAATGTCCCTTACGAACTGCTAACCAAGTGGTATTTAAACCAAAAATATCAGTTTGAATCTGTTTTAAGCGATAGTCGCGTTCCGCATCATAAGCGACGTTATTAACAATGCCTACCCCCATACCGAGTTCTACATAAGTTTTAATAACATCTGCATCAAGTGCAGACATTACTATATCAACTTCAATATTGGCTGTTTCAAAAGCCTTGTCAATTTTAGAGCGTCCAGTAAAACCGCCATGATAAGTAATGATTGGATAGTTAGCCAGATCTTCTAGACGAATATTTTCCAGTTGGGTTAAGGGATGATGCTGTGGAGTAATAATGCTGTGTTCCCATGTATAATATGGAACACTGGCCAGATTTTCTTCTGTTGTCAATGATTCTGTAGCAATACCAATATCAGCTTCCCCCTGTAAGAGCATTTCTGAAATCTCTACCGGACTGGCTTGTTGCAGGATGAGATGAACTTTGGGAAAAGCTTTTTTAAACTGGTTAACAATTGGTGGGAGAACATAACGCGCTTGGGTATGAGTGGTAGCAATGGTAAGTGTACCTTCATCAACTTTGTTGAAATCATCAGCTAACCGCTTGATATTTTCTGCATCGACCAGCATACGCTCAACAATATTCAAAAGAGATTGGCCAGGTTCTGTCAGACCTAGCAGACGCTTACCTTTACGAATAAAAAGCTGTACTCCCAGTTCATCTTCAAGATCTTTAATATGTTTGCTAACACCTGACTGTGATGTATAGAGTGCCGCTGAGGCTTCAGTCAGGTTAAAATTCTGTCTTACCGTTTCCCGAATAATTCTAAGTTGCTGAAAGTTCATCTGGATTACCTCAAAAAAGAGTGGGGCATATACAGCCCCTTTATTATATTTACGCGACCTGATCTTCAAACAGGTGTAGGGCAGAAGCACTGATCCATACATTCTGCTGTGCCCTGAACTGGTGCTGTTTTACTTCTTCTGGTGAAAGTGTGATTTCAATCAGATTACCATTGCGGTCCTGCAATTCTGCTACAACATTACCAGCAATCCAGATTTCACGCAGAAATATTGCCTGAATCGTATTATCTTGCGGTTGAGCGTGAATACGTAATTCATCAGGACGGGCAAACGCAACAACTTTTCCCTGTGCAATTTCCACACTATGAGGAAGCTGGATACGGTCTTGTCCAATCTGGATAATGCCTTGCTGATATTGCCCTTCAAAACGGTTGGCCTGACCCAAGAAATCAAATACAAATGGCGTAGCTGGTTTCTCATAGACTTCCCGAGGTGAACCAATCTGTTCAATATTACCTTTATTCATCACCACGATTTGATCAGCAACTTCAAGCGCTTCTTCCTGATCATGGGTAACAAAGATGGAAGTGATATGAAGTTCGTCATGTAAAGTTCGTAACCAGCGACGTAACTCTTTACGAACTTTCGCGTCAAGCGCACCGAAAGGCTCATCTAGTAATAAAACTCGCGGTTCTACTGCAAGCGCACGCGCTAAAGCAATACGCTGACGTTGTCCACCTGAAAGTTGGGCTGGATAACGATCTGCCAGAAATCCTAATTGCACCAGATCTAACAGGCGGGTTACCCGTTTTTTAATTTCAGCTTCCGATGGTCGGGTACTGCGGGGACGTACACGCAAGCCAAAAGCAATATTGTCAAATACGCTCATATGTCTAAATAGCGCATAATGCTGAAATACAAAACCTACCTGACGTTCACGAACATGTACATCAGTCGCATCGCTACCTTCTAGCAGAACCTGTCCGCCGTCTGCCGATTCAAGACCGGCAATAATCCGGAGTAAAGTCGTTTTACCACAACCTGAAGGGCCAAGCAGGGCAACCAGTTGACCTTCAGGAAAATCGAGTGAAATATTTTTTAGTGCATGGAATGCACCAAAGTGTTTTTCAATATTTTTAACTTGAATACTCATGGGGTCATTCCTTAATAAGAGGCTGAATCATCATTACGCTTAGCTTGTTTTTCCTGCCCGAGTTCTACCCAGGTTTTCAGGATTAATGTCACAATTGCCAGTAATGCCAGTAGTGATGACACAGCAAAAGCGGCACTGAAGGTATATTCGTTATAAAGAATTTCGACATGCAGGGGTAATGTATTGGTTTCCCCACGGATATGACCAGATACAACTGAAACTGCGCCAAATTCACCCATAGCTCGTGCATTACATAAAATTACGCCATAGAGCAGGCCCCATTTAATATTGGGTAAAGTCACTTTCCAGAAGGTCTGCCAGCCAGATGCGCCCAGTACAATTGCAGCTTCTTCCTCTTCATTACCTTGTGACTCCATTAATGGGATCAGTTCACGTGCTACAAATGGCACAGTAATAAATATTGTGGCTAAAACAATCGCAGGAGTGGCATACAAAATTTTAATATCGTTATCTATCAGCCATTCTCCCAGCCAGCCTTGAGATCCAAAAATTAGGACCAGCATCATACCGGCAATAACAGGCGAAACCGAAAAGGGCAGATCAATAATGGTGGTCAGAATAGACTTGCCTCTAAAGTTAAATTTGGCTACACACCATGCAGCAGCTACGCCAAAGACTACATTAAGAGGTACTGCAATCGCTGCTGTCAATAAAGTCAGTTTGACTGCAGATAAAGTATCCGGATGGATCAGCGCCTGAAAGTAAACCCCGACACCCTGCTTAAAAGCTTCAACGAATACCAGAATAAGAGGAAGAACCAGACAGCTTAGAAAAAATAGCAGACCGATAGTGAGTAATAGATAGCGTACCCAAGCTGCTTCCCGGGTCGCATCGCGTGACTGCAGTTTTTCTGCCAGTGCATTGCTATTGGTGGTTAAACTCATCTTGTGGTTCTCCCGGTACGACGGCTGGCCCAGGCCTGCAACAGATTAATCAGAAATAAAATCGCAAATGAAATTAAGAGCATAACCACAGCAATAGTGGTCGCAGCCGCATAATCATACTCTTCTAGTCGTGAAATAATCATGAGAGGAGCAATCTCGGTTTCAAAAGGCTGATTGCCTGCAATAAAAATTACAGAGCCGTATTCGCCCACTCCCCGAGCAAAAGCAAGTGCAAAACCGGTTAAAAGAGCTGGAAATAGAATAGGTAAGATAATTTTAGTAATAGTCTGAAAACGGGTTGCACCTAATGCAGAAGCCGCTTCTTCCAGTTCAGTTTCTACATCGCTTAAAACTGGTTGTACCGTGCGCACGACAAAAGGCAGACCAATAAAAATTAGTGCCAGTGTAATCCCGATAGGGGTATAAGCGACCTGAATGCCTAAAGGCTCCAAATACTGTCCAATCCAGCCAGTGGGTGCATAAAGAGAAGTTAAGGCAATACCTGCAACTGCAGTAGGTAGCGCAAAAGGCAGATCGATCAAGGCATCTACCAGCCGTTTTCCTGGGAAACTGTAACGTACCAGACACCAAGCCAGTAGTAATCCAAAAACAACATTAATAAAAGCGGCCAGCAATGCAGTCGTAAAACTGAGCTGCAGAGATTTTAAAATACGCTCTGAACTCAGAATTTCCCATAAACCATCCCAGCCAATACCTAGCGACTTGATAAATACCGCAGAAAGAGGGATCAGAACAATTAAAGACAGATAAGCAAGGGTAAAGCCTAAAGAAAGACCAAATCCTGGCAGCACTCGGGAACGCTGCAACATGTTAACTCCTCAAAAGAGAGTATGCCCACTTAAAATAAGCAGGTGAAATAAAACTGAAAAAACTGCTCAAGCATATTCATGAGCTTTTAAATTGCAAATCTGAAAAACAACTCAGTATTATCAGTAATATTGATATTTAAGCTGTTTTTCTCTGCAATTAAAAAATCGAAAATCTCCGGAAAAGGCCCGAAGCCGGAAGCTACATTAATATGACCTACTTTACCCAAGCTAACTGGTTTTAGATTCCAGGCATTAGCAAAAAACTGGGCATCTTCAAGCTTAAACCACGGATCATTGTCACTGATGATTAGCTGGGCCGGGACACGGATTTTTAGATTCTGAAAATATTCTGCATAGTTATATTGACTGTTCCGTGCAAAACCGGCCTCACCAAAACGTTCAGGATTAGCTGGAGCGACCAGTACCAGATTTTTGATTCTGTGTGCCAGCTCGGGATATTCGGCAAGTGCGGCGATGCTGGTCAGACAGCCAAAGCTATGCGCTACAATCTGGAGAGATTCCTGATGCAAACTTACAGTTTTCACAAACTGGGCAATCCATTCCTGAAGTATTGGCATATTCCAGTCTGTTTGCTGTACACGGGAACAGGACCTGAGCTGTCTTTGTAACCAGGATTGCCAGTGTTCATATTCACTGCCACCTACGCCCGGTACAATTACTGTATGTATTGAACTCATGTCTGATCCCCCGGTTTACACAGAACTCTACTTTTGACTGTTATTGATTTTTACAATCTGGTCAAATACACCGCCATTTTCGAAATGCTGCTTTTGTACCTTATTCCAGCCACCAAATTCCTGATCAATTGTGACCAGCTTCAGCGGTTTAAAAGTACTACTATATTTTTTCAGGACTGCCTCATTACGTGGTCGGTAATAATTACGGGCAACCAGATCCTGTGCATAAGGTGAATACAAGAAGTTTAGATAACCTTTTGCAACATTCAGATTCCCTTTTTTGGTTGCATTTTTTTCTACAATCGCTACAGGCGGTTCAGCCAGAATAGATAAAGAGGGCGTAATAATTTCAAACTTGCCAGGCTGTTCACGTACTGCCAGAAAGGCTTCGTTTTCCCAAGCCAGCAGCACATCACCAATACCACGTTCAGCAAACGTCGTAGTGGCTCCGCGTGCGCCAGAGTCAAGCACTTTGGTATTTTTATAAATCTGGCGAACAAACTCCTGTGCCTTGGCATCATTACCCCCTGGCTGGTGCTTTGCCCATGCCCAGGCTGCCAGATAATTCCAGCGCGCGCCTCCAGATGTTTTAGGGTTTGGAGTAATAATTCCTACTCCCGGTTTTACCAGATCACCCCAGTCTTTTATTCCCTTCGGATTGCCTTTACGTACCAGAAATACAATAGTTGAAGTATAAGGTGTCGAATTCTGTGGTAATTTTTTCTGCCAGTCAGCAGGTAATAATTTTGCTTTTTCAGCAATTACATCGATATCAGCAGCAAGTGCCAAAGTCACCACATCAGCTTCCAGCCCATCAATCACCGAGCGTGCCTGCTTACCTGAACCGCCATGAGACTGGCGTAAATTCAGGTCTTGACCGGTACGTTGTTTCCAGTAAGCACCAAACTGCTTATTTACCTGATCATAAAGCTCACGCGTTGGATCATAAGACACATTGAGAAAATCTTTAGCTGCAAAGCTTGCAGTAGAGGCCGAAAGTAATGCTGCAATTATTCCAATTTTTACTTTTGAAAATTTCATATTTTATCCCCAATATTTTGCATAAGCATAAAAACATGAAAGCAGAATAGCGCTAGTCTTTATCCATAAAAAAATAATAAAAAACGAATTCATTATGAAAAATAAAGAAAAAGAAAATATACTTCTGTTTCTAAACTAAGTTGCAGAATCAACTGGATACTTCATATCGATGCTGTTTTTCAAGAATGCTGAGAAAATAGAAAATGTTCCTATTGAAGACCGGGCTTTTCAGTATGGAGATGGCTGTTTTACGACAGCCCGGCTGCGGAATAACCAGATAGAGCTGCAAGATTTACATTGGGCTCGGCTGCGGAACAGTTGTGAGCGTCTATATCTTGATGCTGATTTTGACCTGATTGATAAAACGCTTGAACAGCTACAAAATCATTATCCGGTATTAAATGGTACGTTAAAAATACTGATCAGTCGCGGGACGGGGCAGCGCGGTTATAGTTTGCCTGAACATCCGGCCGATATTTATATACTGTTTTATCCTAAAGCCAGTGAAGTGATTAGACCGCAGCTGATCCGAAGTGGTGTGCTAAATCAGGCTATAGGTTTATGTATGCCGAGTCTGGTAGGTATTAAATCTTTGAATCGTCTGGAGCAGGTGCTACTTAAAAAGGAAGCCGAAATGCAGGGTTGGGATGAGGCACTGGTCACCGATGTGCAGGGAAGTGTTGTTGAAGGCGTGAGCAGTAATTACTTCGTTTTTCAAAACAATACATGGTTTACACCGGAACTTCGCTATAATGGCGTCCACGGTGTGATGCGGGCGACAATCCTGTCACGCATGCAGCGGGAAAATATCGTCTGCGAGCAGCGTTTCATCGACATGGAAAATATTGGGCATTTTCAGAGCCTGTTTTTCTGTAATGCATTAAGCCCCATGAAAATTGTTACTCAACTTGGACAGCGGAGCCTGGATTCCCAGCCTTGTCTGGATTTATTCCGTATTTTGCAACTGGATCAGATTAGCTAGTTTATGCCGAAACCTCACTCAACTCCGAAAAAAAAGAATGCTAAACCTACGTTCCCTGCTGTACTGACGATTATTGCAGGCCTGTTCATACTTGGCTTGGTGGTGCTCTGGTCAAGCCTGTTTAAAGATTATCCGGTAAATGGGCCAAAACAAATGCTGGCAATTAATCCGGGAGACACCTATTCAGGTTTTATTGACCGGCTGGCTGAAGACGAAAAAATCAGTTTTCCAATTATTTTAAAGCTTTACCAGAAACTGGTCATCCATGACACATTAAAGGCTGGTGTATATGAAATCCAAAAAGGCATGAGTGTTCGGCAAGTACTTGAACTGATCTCGAACGCTGAAAATGCCCAGATGAACCGGATTTTAGTGATTGAAGGCACGACCTTTAAGCAGTTACTTGAAAATCTGAAAAAGGACCAGCTGGTTACTCATACTATTACTCATTTACCAGAACAGCAGCTATTAAAGGAATTGAATATTCCTTACAGCCATCCGGAAGGGCTATTTTCACCAGACACTTACTTCTTTGCAAAAGGTGAAACCGACCGCAAGATTCTAACCCATCTCTATACACGCCAGATGAAAGCACTGGATGAGGCATGGCAAAACCGGGCCAGTGGTCTACCGTATAAAGATAAATATGAAGCACTGATCATGGCTTCTATTATTGAAAAAGAGACCAGCATTGATAGTGAACTGCAACAGGTTTCCGGAGTGTTTGTGCGCCGCCTGAAAATGGGAATGCGCTTACAGACTGACCCGACCGTAATTTATGGTATGGGGGATAACTATAAAGGTAATATCACCCGAAAGGATCTGCGTACACCAACGCCTTATAATACCTATACAATTTCTGGCTTGCCGCCAACGCCAATAGCTTTGCCAAGTAAAAAAGCGATTGAGGCAGCAATGCATCCGGATAACTCAAATAATATTTACTTTGTTGCCACCGGCAATGGGGGGCATAAATTTAGCGCCAGCCTCGAAGAACATAACCGTGCAGTACAGCAATATCTATCTGTACTGCGAGCTAAAAATTAGGAGAGTAGGATGTTTATCAGTTTCGAAGGTACAGAAGGCGTAGGAAAAACTACTCTAATCCGTGAAATTTATGCACATTATGAGCAAAAGGGTGCCGAGATCATACTCACTCGTGAACCGGGCGGAACACCTTTAGCTGAACAGATTCGTGCACTGTTACTCTCTGTTAGTCATGATGAAAAGATGAGTGATGATACCGAGCTTCTGCTGATGTATGCAGCAAGAGCCCAACATTTACAACAGGTCATTTTACCTGCGCTTCAGGCCGGTAAAACAGTTTTGTGTGACCGTTTTACCGATGCCTTATATTCCTTTTTCTCTAATGTAAATGTAATAAGTAGGCTATAATATGCATGTTTTTTAAAAGATTTTTATTTAATACCTTGTTTTAATGTAAACATGTAAGATTTTTTAGAAGTTTGTTTGTTAGTGGAAACCTTGGTAACTGTATTTATAACGAGAATTTAGCTATTTATCTTCTATAAATGTAAACACAATTTAAACTTAATTAGCTTCAGGAAGTGTTGTAAGTCTTTTTTCAACTGGATTTTGAGTTTATGGCTTTTAACTCAAAATACAAAAGTTCTAAATTTAATGCTCAATTTCTTGTATTAAAAAACAACTTTCAAAAATTCTGTATAGATTGCAATGGCATAAATTTGCATGATCGCAATATCCTCACTGTAATTTCATACGATCTTCCAAAAATGTGAATTCTCAATGTTTAATTTTTCATAGATAGAAGCAATTTCATCATTTAGTAATATGAAAGTATGGAAATATGCTTTATTTAGAGAGAAATGTTTTTTATGCCTTGGCGACATGAAAAAAGAACGAGCTGATCAGTGTATGTTTGATGAAAACTTTAATCCAGTAACATTAGATGAATTTAGGTTGAAGTAAGCTTATCATCGTCATAGGTTCTAAGTATCCAAAAATATACTGATCCAAATTCAAGCTAGAAGTATCAGCTTTAATGGAGAGTGAGGGAGTTTAGGAAAAATATCTTTCTTTGCTTAGAGGTTGCTCGCTGGGAAATTCTTGAATAACCCTTGCAGCTTTAATTTCATCTAAAATGAAAGATACAGATAGAACCTCTATCTTATGATTTTGGAAAAAATCCTTATCCATGATCCGAGTTAATATAGTAACTGTTATAAATGTTTATTTTTATTAAATTTTTATTAGAAATCATCTGTTGTGTATTTTAATAATCTTATCTATTGTTTTTATTTTTAGGTTGCAATAATCAATCTGATAATCAATTTCTTCTCTATATTTTTTTATTGAATAGCAAAATTCTGGGTAAGATAAAGTTAACTCATTAATGAATTCAGCCTGTTTTATCAAAAAAATTAACTCTTTTTTTAGTTTGTTCTTTTGAATATTTAAAGGATTTCTTGATTCATTCTCGATCAACTGCTTTCTCAATTCTTTTAATTTTTGAGTTTCACTATATAAATAAGATTTTTTCTTAAATAGCGATCTTTGAGCAACTAAGTAGTCATTTTTTGATAATAATTTTATAGCTGCATACATCTCTTCTTTTAAGCTTTTAATATTGGAAGAATCCAACTGATCTGTTTGTCTAATAATCTCCCAAAAACACTTAGCTTCCCAATCCTCAATTTCATAATTTTTTATTATTTCAAGAAGTTGGTCAGCCAATGGAATATTAAATTTAATCATTGTGGAAACCTTTAGAAAGTAAAAGGGGATTATAGTCCGTGGATGTTTAGTCCTCAATTGGTGATATTTCTTTTTTTTGAGCAGTTTGTTCTAAATGTCAGAATTATCGAAAGTAATTGGTTGTTCAATCCGTAACAAAAGAAAAGAGAAAAATATCACTCAAGAATCACTCGCATTGCAATGTGGAATTGATCGTAGTTACATGGGACGTATTGAACGTGGTGAGGTCAATATCACGGTAGAAAAACTATATGAAATAGCATCAGCTTTGCAAATTTCAGCCAAAGATTTGATTCCTTAGTTTCATTCAAATAAAAACTAAAAATCTAATTTAGGTTTAAAACTACCAACCTAAATTAGGTGTATCTGTTTTATTTTTATTATTGCCTGAAGCTCTTTTTCTTATTTTTCCTCTTAATTTTAAGAGTTCTATTGGAGATAAAGGAGGCTCTGGCAGAAATGAATTAATCTCATCTAACATTTCCAAAGCCCGTAAAATAGCTATCAGGCCAGCCAATCGAACATCTCCTTTCTCTGCTTTTAGCACTGTCCTTTTTGAAACCCAGGCTCTGTCTGCGACTTCTACTTGTGTCATGTCTCGGTTTAATCGTGCTCGCTTTAACCGTAGCCCAATTACTTCGGCAATGTAGGAAGGATTATCACTTTTATGAAATTTCATTTCTTAAATTTGAAGTATTAATAAACTAACTTAAAGATATTCTTTCTACATGGAATCACCAAATATCCCTGAAGTTAACGTTAAGTGCCAAAATCTGTACTTAATAAAGATTTTTATAGGATTAAGTGCAAGATATTGCACTTAATAGCACACCCCACATCCAAATTATTTTAGTAAAAATCTTAATTTACTTAAATTTTATTTAATCCAATAATGTAGAAGAAATACATAAAATCGAACATGGTAGTTGAAGGCATACGTTGTGTAGTTACCTGATGGTTTCAACCACCTTTTATATAGTCTGTTTGGGGCTTCTATGTCAGATATTGCAAAAGCAGTTCAGGAACGGGTAAAAGGATTTCGCCTTGGGTATGTCTTTTCTGTGGACGAGTTTGAACAGTATGGAAAGACTGAAGTGGTTTATCAGGAGCTTTATCGTTTAACTGAGCAAGGCGTGATTAATAGCATTCAGCACGGTATTTATTATAAACCTGAACCAAACCGTATGTTGAAGGGGCGATACCTGAGCCCTGATGTTTATGAGGTGGTCAAAGTGATTGCTGAAAAAAATGGTGAACTCATCCAGGTTCATGGAGGTATAGCCGCAAATCGGCTTAAATTAAGTACTCAAGTTCCAGTGATGGATGTGTTTTACACTTCAGGTAACTCTCGTGAATTTGAGATTGGCGGCACTCACGTAAGATTGCTGCATACTAAAAATAGTAAATTTTTCCAATATCCATTGGGCAGCCGTGTAGGAATGGCTATATCAGCATTACTCTTTTTGGGAAAAGAGATTGTTGATTTAAATATAGTTAAAAAGCTTGAAAAAACGCTTACATCTGAAGAATGGATATTACTTTATCAGTCCTCTTTGCCTGCGTGGTTGCATAAGATACTGGATGATCAGAAGACAAAATTCTGCTTTTAATCCCAAGTTATTTGCATTCCTTATCCATAGCTTTTCATATTTAAATCTACCACAATACCCCCAAAGAAATTTGAGAGTCATCAGTGTGATTACAGGCGAAATTAAAAGCAAAATTGACCAAATTTGGAACTCTTTTTGGAGCGGTGGTATTTCCAATCCTCTAGAAGTCATGGAACAAATGACTTATCTGCTTTTTATCCGTCGACTCGATGAAATTCAGATTACCAAAGAAAAGAAAGCTAACCGTCTAAAAACTGCTGTAGAAAACCCAATTTTTACGCCAGAACAAGACCATTTACGTTGGTCTAAATTTATTACGCTCGGCGATCCTACTCAGCTTTATGACACGATTGCTAATGAAGTTTTTCCCTTCATTAAAAGCATTGGTAGCGAAGATGACACTACCTACAGTCATCACATGAAAGATGCCCGTTTTACCATTCCTACGCCTGCACTTTTAACCAAAGTGGTTGATATCTTGGCTGAAGTGCCGATGGATGATAAAGATACCAAAGGTGATATTTACGAGTACATGCTTGGTAAGATTGCTTCAGCAGGTCAAAATGGCCAGTTCCGTACTCCTCGACATATCATCAAAATGATTGTTGAACTGATGCAGCCAAAACCAACAGATACGATCTGTGACCCTGCGTGTGGTACGGCAGGGTTCCTTGTTGCAGCCAGTGAATACTTAAACGAACATCACAGCACTGAGATTTTTGCTAGTCCTGAGTCTGCTAAACGCTTTAGCGAAGAAACCTTCTTTGGTTATGACTTTGACAGCACCATGCTTCGTATTGGCTCTATGAACATGATGCTGCATGGTGTAGAAAATCCAAGTATTGAATATCGTGATTCTTTGAGTGAAGAACACTCTCATATTGAAAGTCAGTTCAGTTTAATTCTTGCTAACCCTCCATTTAAAGGAAGTTTAGATGAATCGACTTGTGCTAAGAATATTCAAACCATTGTTAAAACTAAAAAGACTGAACTGTTATTTTTAGCTTTGTTCCTACGCATATTAAAAACTGGTGGTCGAGCCGCGGTTATTATCCCTGATGGTGTGTTGTTTGGCTCATCTACTGCCCATAAAACTTTACGTAAAAAGATCGTTGAAGAGCAAAAGCTTGAAGCAATTATTTCGATGCCTTCAGGTGTGTTTAAGCCGTATGCAGGTGTATCGACAGCCATTATGATTTTCACTAAAACTGAAACTGGTGGTACAGATAAGGTTTGGTTTTATGACATGCAGGCAGATGGTTATTCGCTAGATGATAAGCGTAATGAGCTAGATAGCTCTAAGTATGAAAATAACAATATTCCTGACATCATTGCCCGTTTTAAAAACTTAGAAGGTGAAGCTAATCGCAAAGCGACTGAACAAAGCTTCTTAGTAGACAAAGCCGATATTGCTGCCAATGGTTATGACCTGTCGATTAACCGTTATAAGGAAGTCGTGTATGAACAAGTTGAATATGAAACACCAAGCAAAATTTTGTCAGATTTAGAATTACTTGAGCAAGATATTCTAGAAGGAATGAAAGAGCTTAAGGAGTTGTTGAAGTGAGTTATCCCAAAATAAGATTAGATAAAGTTTGTCGAATCACAATGGGACAAGCTCCATCTGGTGATTCTTATAATTTTGAGGGTGAAGGGTTAGCTCTTATTGCTGGAGCAGGTGATTTTGGTAAACAAACTCCTGAACCAAAAAAATTTACTACAGCGGCAGGCAAAAAATCAGAAAAAGGAGGAATCATCCTCTGTATTCGTGCAACTATTGGTGATCTGAATTGGTCTATAAAGAATATTGCTTAGGTCGAGGTGTTGCAGGGCTATTTGGTCATAAGGATAAATTAGATCAGAAATACTTATGGCACTGGCTTACAAACGTCGCTCCAATTTTAAAGTCAAAAGGTAAAGGAGCAACTTTTTTACAAGTTACTAAAGAGGATATTTGTTCATTAGAAATCTCACTCCCACCACTTTCCGAACAACGCCGAATAGCCTCTATTCTGGATAAAGCAGATGAGTTACGCCTAAAACGTCAGCAAGCGATTGAAAAGTTAGATCAGCTTTTACAAGCAACATTTATGGATATGTTTGGTGATCCTGTGAGTAATCCTAAGGGGTGGGATTTAAAATCTGTGGGTGAAGTAAGTGAATCAAAACTTGGGAAAATGCTTGACAAGAAAAAGCAATCTTCTGAAAAAGATCAATATAAATATTTAAGAAATGCCAATGTTAAATGGTTTAAATTCGATTTATCAGATTTGCTTGAGATGGAGTTTAACGAAAAAGATAGAAAAAATTGTGAATTAAAATTTGGTGATATTTTAGTTTGTGAAGGCGGTGAACCTGGTCGTGCTGCTATATGGAAAAATGACTTAGAAAATTGTTTTTTTCAAAAAGCTTTACATCGAGTACGTTTAAATACAGCACAAATACTCCCCGAATATTTTGTGTGGTTATTTTGGTTCTATGCAAAAAATGGTGGGTTTGATGACCATATAACTGTTGCTACTATTGCACATTTGACTAGTATTAAAATGAAAGCAATGCAAATACCAATACCGCCAATCTCATTGCAAGAAGAATTTCAGAAAAAAATCAATGAAATTGAAGTATTAAAGACAAAACATGAAAGCTCTAGTAAGTTGGTTGAAAACTTATTTATATCATTACAAAATCAAGCATTTAGCGGTAATTTATAAAATTATTTTGGGGTGTATACATGAGCAGCTTTCAGTTTTTAGAGCCTGAGTTTAGCAAGTGAGGACCAATTCCAAAGGAAGCTGAAAAGCTCGTGTATATAGCCCTAAAAGCGCTTTAATAAACATAAATAGCCATGACTTAATTTCTAATAGGAATGAGTAGATGAATGAAAAGATACTGATTCCAATAGACACGGAAAAAGAATTATTGAATCCTTTTAATATTTACCAAGCTGAAAAAGCTATGGAAGCTTTTAAAAAGCTTCCATTTAATAAAGGACAACGTAAGTCCTTTATCGACATTATGGGGGTAAGTCATTTAGAAAGTGTAAGCTCTAAGACACTGGCTTTCTTTTTAAATACTCAAGAAGAGCATAAGTTAAACGATCTTGTTATTAGTGCGCTGTTTGATGTTATAGGTGAGAGCTTTCCATACCAGATACATACACAAAATGTCATTCTTGAAAAAAGAATTGAACAAGGGGGACGTCTTGATTTTTGGGTTGAAACGAACGACCACATCATCGTTATTGAAAATAAAATCAAACACCATGCAAATAATAATCCCTTTTCTGATTATGTCTCACATGCACAAGTAAATAATCCTAAGAATAAAAAATTACTTTTTATTCTATTGGTGATTCAAGAGCCTGAAACTAAACCTGAGAATTTTATTGTCATTAAACACTTTGATTTATCAAAACAGATATTAAAAGGACTTGGGCAAAGAACATTGCAGGCAGATCAATATTATCTAACCTATTTAATTGACTATATTTCTGCTATAGAAAAATTTAATCCATATTCTGAGTATTCAAAAATGCAAATGGAAGTCGTTAATTTTTATCGTAAAAATAGTAAAATTTTAGAAAGCATTGAAGATGAAGCGAATAAGGAATCTGTTTATCAGTATTACGAACAAAAAGTACGTGAAATAATTGTAATGTTAAGGGATTATAAACTAGATATTTTCCCCGATGATGCCGAATTTAATAAATATGAGGGCGATTTATCTTCAATTGGAGGTTCATTAAATAGTAAAACATTAGAATCCCAAAAATATGATTACAAAATTGAATTTGAAGTTTATGCAAGTACTTCATTTACAAATTTGTGGTGTCGTCGTTTTAAAGGCAAGAATATGAATAAGCAAGATTCAATTGACTTACAAACATTACTAAAAAGTAAAAAGATTTCTTTTCAGGAACAAGATGATCACAATGACATATTACTACTTGAAGAAGGTGAATCTATCTCCGTTGAGGACTTTGTGAACAAAGCTACACCTATCATCAAACAAATTTTGTCTCAATGTGGTATGGAAAGTTATTAAAATTTCGATTTTTTTATGCCATAAAAGTTAAACAGATTTTATAAGTCCTTTATTGCCAATAAATTGTGCCTAGAAAAGATAGATAGTTCTTTAGTATTATTTATATTAATTGAAATTTAATCTAATACTTTAGATAATCAATTATTAAATCAGTAAGTTAATATAAGTTATAGTATTGAAATAACGAATATTTAAAATAATTTTTTTTTGAGGGATACATGAGCAACTTTCAGTTTTTAGAGCCTGACTTTAGCAAGCTGGCGCTCACAGCGAAGGAAGCTGAAAAGCTTGTGTATATTTCCCCTCAAGCTTCTCTAATGTTTGCCCGAAACTCATTAGAAAACCTTGTCTTCTGGCTGTATCAATATGATAAGAAGCTCACTCAACCCTATGATCCCTCCCTATATAGCCTGATCACCGATGTAAAGTTTAAGGAAATTATCCCACCCTACATTTGGGACAAGATGGATAACATCCGCATGGTGGGCAACAGTGCGGTACATGGGAAAAAATTCAAACAACTAACGACTGAAGAAACCGTTAAACACATTAGTCATCTGTTCCTGATCTATGTTTGGTTTGAACGGACCTATGGTTCTCCAAGCAAAGATCGTTCTCAGCCTAATCTATTTAACCCTAAGCTGATTCCTAATGCAGATAACGCTCAGCCTCGAACTGCAAATCAGGAGCAATTACAGAAGCAGGCAGAAGCTAAAGAAAAAGAATTTGCGGTGTTGCATAAAGCTCTACGTGAGCGTGAGCAAAAACTACTGGAGCTGTCAGCAAGTCTAGAGGAACGTGAAAAGTATCTTGCAGATATTGATGCTGAAATTGCGAAGAAACGCCAGCAAGTTGAACAGGCGAAATTAGCCAATAGTAAGATTCCTGATCATACAGATTACAAAGAAAGCGAAACACGAAAGCTTAAGATTGACCTGTTACTTGAAGAAGCAGGTTGGGAAATTGGTGTTACTGTACGAGAAGAAGTACCTGTTACAGGTATGCCAAGTACATCAGGTAAAGGGTCTGTTGATTATGTCTTATATGATGCGAACGGCTTACCTTTGGCATTAGTAGAAGCTAAACGTACATCGGTTGATCCTGAAGTAGGACAACAACAAGCAAAACTCTATGCAGACTGTTTAGAGAAGCAAACAGGACAACGCCCTGTTATTTTTTATAGCAATGGCTATCGCACCCGTATCTGGAATGATGTACAAGGTGGTCCACCTCGTTTGGTACATGGCTTCTATACCCAAGCTGAACTGAAACGCCTGATTGAAAGACGTAAAAACAATCCTGATCTCAGTAGTTTCCCAATCAACACCAGTATTGTAGAGCGTTACTACCAAACTCGTGCCATTAAAGCCACACTTGCAGCGTTTCAACGTAAGGAACGTGCTGCCTTACTTATCATGGCAACAGGAACAGGTAAAACCCGTACTTCAATTGCTCTGGTCGATGTGCTAATGAAAGCTAATGTCGTGCAGAAAGTCTTATTCCTTGCTGACCGTACTTCATTAGTGGTACAGGCTACGAATGCTTTTAAAGCTAACTTACCTGATTCTGCACCTGTGAACTTGGTGGAGAGTAAAACTCAGAATGGACGAGTTTATCTTTCTACCTATCAGACCATGATGGGCTTGATTGATGAAGTGAATGCCGATGGCACACGTAAATACGGTACAGGCATGTTTGACTTAATCATTGTCGATGAAGCCCACCGTAGTGTGTATCAAAAGTTTGGCGAGATTTTTAAATACTTTGACAGTCTACTTGTAGGTTTGACTGCTACGCCACGAGATGAAGTTGATCGTGATACATATACTTTATTTGGCTTGGAAAGTGGCGTTCCTACCGATTATTACGATCTAGACCAAGCAATTGTTGATGGCTATCTTGTACCACCTAAAGCGTATTCTGTACCGCTTAAATTTATGCGTGAAGGTGTGAAATATAGTGAGCTTTCAGAAGAAGAAAAACTGCATTGGGATGAACTAGATTGGGACGGTGGTGATGCACCTGATGAGGTGACGGCATCCAAGATCAATAAGGAACTATTTAATACAGGTACGGTAGACAAGATGCTACAACACTTGATGGAAAACGGCATCAAGGTTGAAGGTGGTGATATGTTGGGTAAAACCATCATCTTTGCAGTCAATCAGAATCATGCCAACTTCATTGCAGAACGCTTCGATAAAAACTATCCGCACTATGATGGTAAGTTTGCCCGTGTGATCACACACTCGACCAAGTATGCACAGAGTTTAATTGATAGTTTTAGTAAGAAAGAACTAGCTGATCCACAAATCGCCATTTCCGTAGACATGCTGGATACAGGGATTGATGTTCCAGAAGTAGTTAACCTCGTGTTCTTTAAAGCTGTACGCTCAAAAGTAAAATTTATGCAGATGATCGGGCGTGGTACTCGCTTGTGTAAGGACTTATTTGCTCCAGAGCATGACAAAACAGAATTCTATATTTTCGATTATTGTTCTAACTTTGAATACTTCAATGAGAACCCAGATGGTGCCCCTGTATCTACTACAGAACCATTGGGTCAACGCTTGTTTAAGGCTCGATTAAATATCCTAAGTTTGCTGAACACATCTGATTCTAAAGTAGAACAACAAGCAGATGAGTTGAACGTAGTGCGGAAAGAAATCCTTCAAGGATTGCAAACTGAAGTGAAGTCCATGAATAAGGACAACTTCATTGTGAAATCTGAATTGGAGTATGTAGAGCATTTTCAGAAAGACGAAGCGTGGGACAGTTTAGATGACCTAGCTATTGGTACATTAACAGAGCATGTTTCTAAACTTCCAAATGAGCTAGAGTCTGAAGCACTAGAAGCTAAACTGTTTGACATGCTCTGCTATAACATTGAACTTGCCATGTTAAATAAGAACAACAAGGCTGCAGCTAATTACGCAAACAAAGTCATCGAAATTGCGTCTAAGCTGGAAACTAAAGTAAACATTCCTGTGGTGGCAGCACAGATTAATCTAATTCAAGAGATACAAACTGAAACCTATTGGGAAGGCATCA
This sequence comes from Acinetobacter sp. 1294596, assembly GCF_000582925.1. Lineage (NCBI taxonomy): Bacteria > Pseudomonadati > Pseudomonadota > Gammaproteobacteria > Moraxellales > Moraxellaceae > Acinetobacter > Acinetobacter sp. 1294596. The sequence continues at coordinate 101,174 of NZ_JFCC01000006.1, forward strand.
CAGTTCCAATGCTAGAGTCGATGCGTAAACGTATCCGAGGCTTGGTGAAGCTGATTGAGAAATCTACATCAACGATTGTCTACTCAATGTTGGATGATGAGATTGGTGAAGCGACTGAAGTTGATATCCCCGTGGTTTCAAGTGGTGTAAACATTGCTCAATACCGAAAACGAGTTGAGAGCTTTATCAAAGCTCATGAAGATCACATTACTATTGCCAAGTTGAAACGCGGCCTAGCTCTAACACCAATGGATTTAAATGGGCTTGAACGATTCGTTTTTGAAGCTCAGGAAGTTGAGAGTAAAGAAAAGTTTGAGGAATGCTTTGGTACGGATAAGCCATTACCACTTTTCATTCGTTCTCTCGTTGGTTTAGATCGTCAAGCGGTTCAACAGGCGTTCTCTAAGTATTTGCAAGGTTCAACTTATAACGAAAAGCAAATTCGATTCATAGAAATGGTGATTGATCATTTGACCATTCGGGGAACTTTAGAGGCATCACAACTTTATGAACCGCCATTTAATCAAATCCACTATGAAGGGATTGATGGTTTGTTCGGTGATGCAGATGCTGACAACATATTTGGAGTTGTTGAAGCATTTAATGAAAGTGCAGTGGCTTAAAGATTAAAATTAAAATGTATGAAGGTGATATATGACTCCGATAATTAAGAAATACTATGATTCATCTGAATGCATTTGGATTGAAGAAAAGAATGAGGATGGAACCGACAATGAAAATTTTGAAACTAATATAAAAGTCAAATTAAAATCTGCACTACAGATGCCAAATATCATGGTATTGGCAGGTAGTGGAACCTCGTTAGGTGATATTGTTAAAGGCCCAAAAATGTGGGATTTATGGATATCATGTACGACTGGTGATATGAAATTAATTTCTGAAGATTGTTTTAGTGAATGCAAATATGATCATAAAGATGATAACAATAAAAATATAGAGCTATGTCTATCTCATTGTGAAGCTTATTCTCAAGTGGGAGAAACCATAGAAAAAACTGAACTATTCATAAAAAAATGTAAGGAATTAATTTTAGATAAATGTCGGTTTCTCACTGATAAAGACGCACAACTAGTTGGTCATAAAGAATTTATTAGAAAACTGGCTAGAAGAAAGTCAAAAGATCCTAGAGTTAAGATTTTTACTACTAATTATGATACATGTTTTGAAGATGCTGCTGGATTATTAGGTATTACCGTAATAGATGGTTTTTCCTTTTCAATGCCCCGTATTTATGATGCTAAATTTTTTGATATGGATATTGTCCGTAGAAATACAACTACTTCATCAACAAATATTCATTATTTAGAAGGAGTGTATCAACTTTATAAACTTCATGGCTCTACAAATTGGAGTCGGGATAAAACTAGCTCTTATACTATTAAGCAGGCAGAAAATGTAAATGCTGAAGATAGCTGCATGATTTTTCCTGCAAAAGGGAAGTATCAGCAATCATACATACAACCGCATCTTGAATTAATTGCCCGCTTTTCACAAAGTTTAAGAGAACCAAATACATGTTTAATTATTGCTGGCTTTGGATTTAATGATGATCATCTATCTGAGCCAATTTTATCAGCAATTCTGTCAAATCCACATTTAAAAGTAATCATTGTTTCTCCTAGTATTGAAAATGACTTCTTAGAAGTTCCTCCTAAAACCTCTAAGTATTGGAAGATATTTAAAAAAATTGCAGATAACAGAAAGAATGATGAGATTGTTTTTATTAACTGTGATTTTCAGCAATTTTCTAGTCTTATTCCTGACCTAACAGCATTGTCTCCTGCAGAAAATCTTCATGAAAATATGAAGAAGTTATTTGGAGATACACATGCATAACGGTGTAATCAAACCAGAACTACTTTTTGGAAAAGTAAATGCTGTTACTGCTAGTTCTGTCAACTTTGGATATATCAATTTACATCATCAAGCAACTTACTTTCATGGCAAACGTTATGGAAAGGGTGAAGTTGGTGAGTTCATATTAATTGAAAGTCAGGTAAATTTAATTCTTGGTCGAATTGTAGAAATTAAAAAAGATGATTTAGATCAATCTAACTTAGATATTGCAGGTAGAATCCAACTTCTTGGTACCATCCAGATGGATAATCTACATGTAACTGCTGGCGTTGAATATTATCCAAACATTAATGATTTAATTTATTCAGCTCCACATGAACTTATCGCTCAACTACCTAAACGCATGAATAAAGGAATACCTAAAGTTGAGTTAAACATAGGTTTTATTGATGTAGATCAAGGGTGTGATATTACTGTTACACCAGAAAAGCTATTTGGACGACATTTGGGAATTTTAGGTTCTACTGGGGGAGGTAAAAGTTATACGACAGCAAAAATTTTAGAGGAATGCAGAAAATTTGGCTCGAAAATAATTATTCTTGATCCAACAGGTGAATATAAAGACTTCTTAGGAGAAGACATTGAAAATATTCATCTAGCTAATCCTATTAATCCAGCAATTGGTTCTTCAGCAGTTAGTTTGCCAGCAGAATGTTTCCAAGAAACCGACTTTATTGCTCTATTTGAACCGTCTGGAAAAGTACAAGGGCCAAAATTTAGAGATGCTATAAGAAGTCTAAGGCTTGTTCATATTTTAAAGGAGCAAAACTTACATTTAGATAAAATTGAACACGGTATTTTCTGGAAAATTAGAAGAACTGAGCAATCATGGAAAGATTGTATTAAATCTATAGGAGGTACAAAACTCTTAGAGCATCCATCAACACCATTTAATCCTTTAAAGCTGAGTAAACAAATCCGTGAGGAATGTATATGGCCACCGAAAACGGATGGTATATGGGGAGAAGATCAGCAAAGTTTTAGTTATTGTCTTGCATTAATATCAAGGATTCATGGAATAACAACCTCAAATACTTTTAAATTTGTTTTTCAGCCGGAAGATTTACCAACACTTATACAAAAATTTGATGATTTTTATGAATCTGATAAAAAAATATTAAGAATTGACCTTAGTGATGTAGGTTTTGAATTTAAGGCAAGAGAAATAGTGGCAAATGTAATTGGACGGCATTTATTGAATAAGGCACGAGCTAGAAAGTTCTCAAATAAGCCATTAGTTGTTTTTCTTGATGAGGCACATAACTTTCTCGGAAAGGCTATTGGCAATGAAGATACTATAGCCCAATTAGATTCATTTGAATTGATCGCTAAAGAAGGGCGTAAATTTGGTTTAAATATTTGCCTAGCAACACAAAGACCAAGAGACATCACAGAGGGCGTTTTAAGTCAGCTCGGAACTTTGATTGTTCATAGACTTACAAATGATCGCGATAGAGAAATTATTGAACGTGCTTGCGGTGAAATTGATAAAGCAGCATCAGATTTTTTACCAAGTTTACAACCTGGAGAAGCAGTTCTTATTGGAAATGATTTTCCAATTCCCCTAACTATTAATATTCACAAGCCTGAAGTAAAACCAAACTCATCAGGTGCAGATTTTCAAAATAAGTGGTTGTAACCTCTATTATGTGATTGAAGGTGTTGAAGCAATAGCCTATTTTTATAATTTATATATTATTAACTAGTAAGATTCACTTGAAATTATTCTTATCGAAGTAAAAAAGTTCTCTCTAAGGGATCTTTTTTTTATACATCTTATACAGATTACTTTACTAGTATATTGGAGTACGTAAAAAGCATGTCTAAAAAAAAATCTACATCGTCAGAAAAATCTAAAACTCGATTAGATCTTAATAAAATTCTGACTATAACTTTAAGACCAATAGCTAATATTGATACGAATATAGGTAGAATTTTTTTATATCCTTTAACAATTGGTGCTATTGAAAAGTATACAAATAGTCTGGAAGACTCCACTATAGAGCGAATTCGTAAATTTCTCCCCACAATTTCTAGCCTATCTGCTGATAGAATGGAATCAAAGCTAAGCCTTGATCAGATGGCACAATTATCTGACGATGAAATAGAGCTAATTTCTGAAGTTTATGCTTTATCAGGTCAATTTAAACAATTAGAAGAAAGTGAAGACAATAAACTTGTGGTTGTTCGTAATAAAAATGAGAACAATAGTGAGTTTTTGGATAGATTGCTTAAGGCTGAGGTGGATAAGACTAAAAAACAAGCTAAGCTAATTCATGAAAAAGTATTTTCATCAACTGAAGGGATTTTTGATCGAGTTCGTAAAAGTAGTTCTGAGTTAGGACAATCATGGCAACAGTTTGACCAACTAAACAAAGCAGCTTTTCAGCAGCCTCCAGAGTTTAGTCTAAAACCTCTTATAGATAATCGATTCGCTGAACATACTAAAATATTAGCTAAGGAACGTGCTCAAGATCGAGAAATGGCTCATCTGACAGGACAAATGACAGCACAGTCGGCAAAAACGCTTCAGGAGCTTGCAGAGGCTGCAGCTACAATGTTGGAAAGACTAGATCAGAGAGATAAAGAAGCAAAACATACTACGAAGATACAATTATGGTTTGCAGTTGGTTCATTAATTATTTCAACTCTAATTGCAGGAGCATCTGTGTATCAAGATTATCGAAACAATAAGTCTGGCGATCAATGGCAAGCTACAGTTTTAGATGAGTTTCATCAACTGAATTCACAAGAAAAATATAAGGATAGAGAAATACAGGTTGTCAGGGAAGAAAATCAAAAGTTAGAAAATCGTGTTAAATTTCTGGAATCACAGTTGAAAGAAGAAAAAAAGATTCACCACTTTATTACTAGTAGCAAATAATATAAAAAGATCCTATATAGAGACATTTTTTATTAACTGATACATTTTTGTATATTCTTATTCAAATAGACACTTAATGGTAAATTATATTGGACACTCTGACTTACTACAAAAATATCCTAGAATTAAGTACTAATAGTTCAATATTTTCACTCTAGATTTGGTCTATTATCAGAGAACGTAATCTTCTCATAGATAACCGAAGTTAAAAGTTGAGATTAAGTATTCATTCGAGGGAGCCTCCCTATATTTACTTACTTGTACTAGCTCAAACCTGATCTGACAGTTACCCATTTTTTATTGTGCCTGTCAGGTTAAATTTGAGCTAAATTCTTCTCAGCCCAAATCCGTTTTCCATCAAGTAAAGTTTCAAGTGGTGTACGACCACAGCACATTTTTCCTTGATGAGTCCGTTCAGTATTATAGAATTTCAGCCAATCGTCTAGATCAACTTGTAATTCTTCCAATGAGCTATAAAGCTTCTTCCTAAACGTAATTTGATAGAACTCCTGCAAAATCGTCTTATGGAAACGCTCACAGATACCATTTGTTTGCGGCGAAGCTGCTTTTGTCTTCGTGTGATCAATATCATTAACTGCCAGATACAACTCATAGTCATGTTGTTCTACCTTACCGCAATACTCAGTACCTCTGTCTGTGAGGATGCGAAGCATTGGTAAGTCCTGAGATTGATAGAATGGCAACACACGATCATTGAGTAAATCAGCCGCTGTAATCGGTGTTTTTGTTGTATAGAGCTTGCAATGAACGACCTTGCTATAA